>NZ_JBHJTL010000024.1:0-92923 GCF_042264065.1 Streptomyces sp. NPDC056222
GATACACACAGTTGGTGTCCCGCCCTCCGCCGTACTTCATGCGCGCGGCTGTACGCCTCAGGCGTCCTGCTGCTCCATGCCGTCGTCGGGTTCGTCGTCGAAGACCGCGCTGACGTCGAAGCGGCAGACGATCTGCTCGGGATCGGCGTGCTCGAAGGGGGCGTTCAGCCACTCCCCCGGGTCCGGCAGCTCCTCCGCGGCCGAGACCCAGAGGGTGGAGTCGCCCTCCTCCAGGCCGAACTCCTTGTGCCGTGATGCGATTTCGTCCGGTTCGTACTCCCCGAAGAGCACGCCGAGGGCGGCGTGCGTGCTGACACCGACGACGGGGGCGGTGTCCGCGCCCTCCTCGTCGCTCTCCAGATCGGCGATGCGCTGGGCCTGGGCGAGCAGCCGCTTCGGCTCCACCACCGCGTAGTCGCGACGGATCAGCACGCTGAGGGCGTGCGGCTCCTCGGGGCCCGCGTACGGCGGCAGCGAGTCCTCGGCGCCCGGGATCTCGAAGGGGGTGACCTCGTCGTACCGGTCGTAGAGCCGCTCGTCGTACGCCTCGGCCGCCGCGGCGAGGGCGTTGAAGGCTTCGTAGACGGCCGGGTCGTCGTCTCCGGAGCGGCGCTCGACCGCCTCGAGGTGACGGTCCAGTGCGGCTTTGACCGCCTCGGCGGCGGCACGTACCTCGGCAGCGGTGGGCTGCGCAGCATCAGACATGAGACGCACGCTATCCGTACCGGGCCCGTGCCCGCACAATAGATGCGATGCCGGAATACGAATTTGTCGACGTGTATGTGCCCCGCGGCGTCTCCCGCAAGGAGGCGACGCGGCTTCTGACCGACCATGCCGAGTACGGGCACTGGGAGTTGGACCGACTGAGCCTGCACCGGGACGGCAGCCGCAGGGTGCGGCTGCGCCGGCGCATCATCCGTCAGGTCCGCGCCACCTGGTGACATGAGAAGGGGCCCCGCCGTGCGGGGCCCCTGTTGCGTCGCGCGGGCTCCCTAGGCGGAGCGGCGGGCGCGGCGGTAGAGCAGCGAGCCGGCGAGCAGCAGACCGGCGCCGGCCGGGACGATCATCCCGAGCGGACCCGAACCGGTCTCTGCGAGCTCCTCGGTGGCCTGAGGCTGCGTGATGGTGTGCGCACCCGGCGTGTTCGGCCCGTTCGGCGTGCCGGGGTTGCCGGACTCGCCCGAGTCACCGGGGTTGCCAGGAGTCCCGGGGTTGCCGGGCGTACCCGGGTTACCGGGATTCCCGGGGTTGCCGGGGTTGCCGGGGTTGCCCGGGTTACCGGGGTTACCGGGGTTACCGGGGTTGCCCGGGTTCCCGGGGTTCCCCGGGTGACCCGGGTGCGTGGGCTCGACGCCGTTGCCGCACCCGTTGCCGAACGTCGGGTTGAGGCCGCCGATGACCGTGACGCTGTTGCCGCACGCATTCACCGGGACGTCGATCGGCACCTGCACGGTGTTGCCGGAACCGACACCCGGCGAGTTACTGGTGCCGCCCTCGGCCGAGGAGCCGCCACGGCCCGGCTTCGAGACGTTGGCGCACGTGTTGCCGAAGGCCGGGTTGATCAACCCGATGACACTGATGGTGTTTCCGCAGGCGTTCACCGGAACGTGAACCGGCACCTGGACGTTGTTTCCGGACGCGACGCCCGGGGAATTCGAGGCCTTGCCGTTCGCACCCGAATCGGCATTCGCATAACCACCGCCGAGGGCGATGACGCCGCCCGCGGCCGCAATGGTGATCAGGCCTTTGCGTGTGACCTGTCGCATAGTTGTTCCCTGCCTTCTCGGCTTCTGCCTTCCGAGCTTCGGAGCCGCCGAGCTGTGAAAGAAGAGGGCCACCGGGCACGACGCCCGGGGCGGAAATGCCCACCGGCCCCGGAGCGCATGGCACGCACTCCGGGGCCGGACCGGCTCAGACCCTCACGGGTCGAGACACAACGTCAGGCGTTGATGCAGGTGTTGCCGAAGGTGGGGTTCAGCAGCCCGATCACGGAGATCGTGTTGCCGCACACGTTCACCGGGACGTGAACCGGCACCTGGACAACATTGCCCGAGAGCACGCCGGGGGAACCGATGGCGGCACCCTGGGCACCCGAGTCGGCAACGGCCATGCCCGCACCCGCGAGAACGAGACCGCCAGTGGCAGCCGCAGCGGCGACGACCTTCTTGATCATTATTCCTCCTTGTTGGCAATGCGATCCCATGCCGCGGACCGCACCACCTGTAACGAGGAGGAGGTATTGGGGCTACGAGCGTATGAGCGCATTCACTCTTTCCGGTCACAGGCGTACGCGCGGCCGAATATCGGAAGGCGCCGCGGAAAGCCTGCCGGGCGACTCAGGAGGCGTCGATGAACCGGTCGAGGACGCGGACGCCGAACTTCAGTCCGTCGACCGGAACACGCTCGTCCACGCCGTGGAACATGCCGGCGAAGTCCAGCTCCGGCGGCAGCTTGAGCGGCGCGAAGCCGAAGCAGCGGATACCGAGGTCGTCGAAGGACTTGGCGTCGGTGCCACCGGAGAGCATGTACGGCACGGCACGGGCGATGGGGTCCTCCGCCTTGAGGGCCAGCTGCATCGCGTCGACGAGGTCACCGTCGAAGCTGGTCTCCAGGGCCTTGTCCCCGTGCACGTCCTCGCGCTTGACCCGCGGCCCGAGGATCCGGTCGAGATCGGCCAGGAACTCCTCCTCGTAACCCGGCAGGAACCGTCCGTCGACATGCGCCGTGGCCTGGCCCGGGATGACGTTGACCTTGTAGCCGGCGCCGAGCATGGTCGGGGCGGCGGAGTTGCGCAGCGTCGCGCCGACCATCTTGGCGATGCCGCCGAGCTTGGCGAGCGTGGCCTCCATGTCCTCGGGATCGAGCGGGGTGCCCAGGGCGTCCGAGAGCTCGTCGAGGAAGGACCGTACGGTCTTCGTGACCCTGACCGGCCACTGGTGGCGCCCGAGCCGGCCGACGGCCTCGCAGAGCTCGGTGATCGCGTTGTCGTTGTTGGTCATCGAGCCGTGGCCGGCGGTGCCCTCGACGGTCAGCCGCATCCAGTGCATGCCCTTCTGGGCCGTCTCGACCAGGTAGAGCCGCAGGTTCTCGTTGACGGTGAAGGAGAAACCGCCGACCTCACCGATCGCCTCCGTCACCCCGTCGAAGAGGTCCCGGTGGTGGTCGACGAGGTGACGGGCGCCGTAGGTGCCGCCCGCCTCCTCGTCGGCGAGGAAGGCGAGGACGATGTCGCGCGGGGGCTTGCGGCCGCTGCGCATCCGGTCGCGGACGACCGCGAGGGTCATCGCGTCCATGTCCTTCATGTCGACCGCACCCCGGCCCCAGACGCAGCCGTCGGCGACCTCGCCGGAGAAGGGGTGGTGGGTCCAGTCCTCGGCGTTGGCCGGCACGACATCGGTGTGGCCGTGGATGAGCAGGGCCGGCCGGGAGGGGTCCTCGCCCTCGATACGGGCGACGGTGGAGGCCCGCCCCTTGTGCGACTCGATGATCTTGGGCTCGAGACCGACCTCCGCGAGCTTCTCGGCGACGTACTCCGCCGCCGCCCGCTCGCCGGGGCCGGAGTGGTCGCCGTAGTTGCTGGTGTCGATGCGGATGAGGTCGCGACAGAGGTCGACGACCTCATCCTCGCCGGTGACGCTCCGGGCCGTGTTCGACTCGCTCACGCTGCTTCCTCCCACTACGTGCCCCACGTGCTTGCTGGTGGTCGCCCCCATCCTCCCGCGCGGCGGCCCGGGACCCAAGGGCGGCCCTCGACCGACACGCGGCTGTCACACGGTTCCGGCCGGAACAGGGGTGGTGATCGGCCACTCCGAATGTTTGCTATGGTTTTCCACGTCGGAACGGCCGAGCGGCCGGAAAGACAGACACCTTGTCCGGGTGGCGGAATGGCAGACGCGCTAGCTTGAGGTGCTAGTGCCCTTTATCGGGCGTGGGGGTTCAAGTCCCCCCTCGGACACCACACGAAGCCCCGTCGAGATCTTCTCGACGGGGCTTCGGCGTTCCCGGCCGGCGTCGGTCAGCCGTTCTCGATGGAGGGTCGGGCCGCCGGGATGAGCGGTCCGTCGACCTTCACGTCCCGGCCCGCCGTGATGGAGCCGCCGCGGATCTCGACGACGGAGCCGTCCAGGGCGACGGTGCCGGCGTTGTCGATCCGTACGGTGCCCGAGTCGTCGTCCGCCTCGGCCGCCTCGCGCAGGAGTGCGGCGAGGGAGCGGGCGAACTCGGGGTCGTTCTCGGCCAGTTCCTGAAGGTGGTCCTCCACCGCGCCGCGCCGGTTGGTGTTGTCGGGCTGGTCCTGGAGGCGGCGCAGGGCGCCCTCGGCGACCGGGTCCCCGCTGAAGCGGGCCGTGACGGTGTCCCAGAGGCGGCACATCCGGTCATCGACGGCGGAGTCGACCGTGGCGCCGGCGAGATGATCGGCGTAGCGGGCGATCAGTGTGACGACTGCGCCCACGGCGAGCGGTTCCATGCGGGGCCCCCTAGGTGTCAGCGGCAGTGTGCTCCTTCCCCCGCGCGGAGGTCGCTACGCGGCGTGAAGGCGGGCTCGCTCTACGCAGTTCGGCCGAGGTGGGTGCGCGGCTGTGGGCGTAGGGAGGCGTAGAGGGGTGGTTACCGTGGTGCGGTGAGACGCAGAACGAAGGCTCCGGCGGCGCCGCTCCCCCAGCGCGACGGCATCGATCCGGCACGCGTCCGGCTGCCGGAGGATCCTGACGGCGCCTGGGCGACCGTCGGGGATCATCTGCGGGACCGCTTCGGGGGCGCCGTCGGGATCGCGCGGGTCGAGGAGATGCTCGCGGGCGGGCGGTTCGTGACCACGGACGGGCCCTTGGACGGGGAGGAGCCGTACACCGCCGGGCTGCATCTCTGGTTCCACCGGGACTTTCCGGCGGAGGAGCGGGTGCCCTTCGAGATCGGGATCGTGCATCGGGACGAGCGGATCCTGGTCGTCGACAAGCCGCACTTCCTGGCGACGATGCCGCGCGGGCGGCATGTGACCGAGACGGCGCTCGCCCGGCTGCGGCGGGAGCTGGGGCTGCCGACGTTGCAGCCCGCGCACCGGCTCGACCGGCTGACGGCCGGTCTGGTGCTGTTCGTGGTGCGGCCCGGGGACCGGGGGGCGTACCAGACGTTGTTCCGGGACCGGTCGGTCGGCAAGGAGTACGAGGCGGTGGCGCCGTACGACCCGGCGGTCGCGCTGCCCGTGACGGTGCGGAGCCGGATCGTGAAGGAGCGTGGGGTGATGGCCGCCCGGGAGGAGCCGGGCGAGCCGAACGCCGAGAGCCGGATCGAGCTGGTCGAGCACCGGGAGGGGCTCGGGCGCTACCGGCTGCTGCCGGCGACCGGGCGCACCCATCAGCTGCGGGTGCACATGAACGCGCTGGGGCTGCCGATCCTGCACGATCCGGTCTATCCCGTGGTGCGCGAGGACGGGCCGGAGGACTTCGGGCGTCCGCTGCAACTGCTCGCGCGGACGCTGGAGTTCACCGACCCGTTCTCGGGCACGCCGTTGAGGTTCGAGAGCCGGCTGCGGCTCAGTGGCCTCGGCTGATCCACTCCTCCAGGTGCGGCGCCTCGGCGCCGATCGTGGTGGTGTCGCCGTGGCCGGTGCGGACGACCGTCTCCGGCGGGAGGGTCAGCAGCCGGTCGCGGATCGAGTCGACGATCGTGGGGAAGTGGGAGAAGGAGCGGCCCGTCGCGCCGGGGCCGCCCTGGAACAGAGTGTCGCCGGTGAAGACGGTGCCCAGGTCGGGGGCGTGGAGGCAGACCGCTCCGGGGGCGTGACCGGGCGTGTGCAGGACCTTGAGGTCCGTGCCGGCGATGGTGAGGGTCTGGCCGTCGGCGAGTTCGCCGTCGGGGGTGTGGTCGGGGTGGGTCTGCTTCCAGAGCGGCTGGTCGTCGGGGTGGAGCAGGATCCGGGCGCCTGTGGCGGCGGCCAGGGCCGGGGCCGCGTCGATGTGGTCGTTGTGGGCATGGGTGCAGACGATCGCGCGCAGGGTGCGGCCGTCGAGCGCGGCGAGGATGGCGGCGGCGTCGTGGGCGGCGTCGATGACGATCGCCTCCGTGTCGTCACCCACGATCCAGACGTTGTTGTCGACGTCCCAGGTGCCGCCGTCGAGGCTGAAGGTGCCGGAGGTGACCAGGTGGTCGATGCGTGCCGCCATCAGAGGACCACCACCGAGCGCAGGACGTCGCCCTCGTGCATCCGGGCGAAGGCCTTCTCGATGTCGCCGAGGCCGATGGTCTCGGTGACGAAAGCGGCGAGGTCGATGCGGCCCTGCTGGTGCAGGTCGACGAGCATCGGGAAGTCGCGGGAGGGCAGACAGTCGCCATACCAGGAGGACTTGAGCGCGCCGCCGCGGCCGAAGACGTCCAGGAGCGGGAGTTCGAGCCGCATCTCGGGGGTGGGGACGCCGACGAGGACGACGGTTCCGGCGAGGTCGCGGGCGTAGAACGCCTGCTTGTACGTCTCGGGGCGGCCGACGACCTCGATGACGACGTCGGCGCCGAAGCCTCCGGTGAGCTCGCGGATCGCTTCGACGGGGTCGGTGGAGCGGGAGTTGACGGTGTGGGTGGCGCCCATCGCCCGCGCGGTCTCCAGCTTGCGGTCGTCGATGTCGACGGCGATGATCCTCGCCGCGCCGGCGAGGCGGGAGCCGACGACCGCCGCGTCGCCGACGCCGCCGCAGCCGATGACGGCGACGGTGTCGCCGCGGCCGACGTTGCCGGTGTTGATGGCGGCGCCGATGCCGGCCATGACGCCGCAGCCGAGGAGCCCGGCGACCTCGGGGGCGACGGACGGGTCGACCTTGGTGCACTGGCCGGCGGCGACCAGGGTCTTCTCGGCGAACGCGCCGATCCCCAGGGCCGGGGAGAGTTCCTGGCCGGTGGAGGCCAGCGTCATCTTCTGCTCGGCGTTGTGGGTGGCGAAGCAGTACTGGGGGCGGCCGCGCAGACAGGCCCGGCAGGCACCGCACACGGCACGCCAGTTGAGGATGACGAAGTCCCCGGGGGCCACGTCGGTGACGCCCGCGCCGACCGACTCGACGATGCCCGCCGCCTCGTGGCCGAGGAGGAAGGGGAACTCGTCGTTGATGGCACCCTGTTTGTAGTGGAGGTCGGTGTGGCAGACCCCGCACGCCTGGATCTTCACCACGGCCTCGCCCGGGCCGGGGTCGGGAATCACGATCGTCTCCACCCGCACGGGTTCGTTCCTGCCGGGGGCGACGACCCCCTGGACCTGCTGCGCCATCGGGTACTTCCCTTCCTCGGTAAGGCTCTTGGGTACCACTATCTCCTGACAAAGGGCGAGACCCCCGCAGGTTCTGCCTGCGGGGGTCTCTTCACCCGTGGGGGGTGCCGTGGGGGGTGTACGCGGTGGGAGCCGTCAGTCCTTGTACGTGGCGGCGGTCGCGCGGACCCGCTTGCGCACCAGGAACCAGCCGCCGACGAGCAGGAGCCCGATCAGCGGGAGGCAGTTCACGGTGGTGCGGCTGATGCCACCGTCCATCCACATCAGGACGAGGACCGAGCCGAGGAAGACCAGCGTGACGATCTGGGTGTACGGGGCCCAGGGCAGCTGGTACCCGGGGCGGGTGACCCGGCCTTCCTTGGAGCGGTTCACGAAGAGCAGCGAGCAGACCATGATCATGGCCCAGGTGCCGATGATGCCGATGGAGGCGAAGTTCAGGACGAGCTCGAAGGCCTCGCCGGGCATGAGGTAGTTCAGGCCGACACCGAGGACACCGAAGGCGGCGGTCAGCAGGATGCCGCCGTAGGGCACGCCGCCCTTGTTCATGACGCCGGTGAACTTGGGCGCGGAGCCCGCGAGCGACATGGAGCGCAGGATGCGGCCGGTGGAGTAGAGACCCGAGTTCAGGCTGGAGAGCGCGGCGGTGAGGACGACCAGGTTCATCACGCCGGCGGCGCCGGGGATGCCCAGCTTGTCGAAGACCGTGACGAAGGGGCTCTGGTCGCCGGAGTACGCGGTGTACGGCAGGAGCAGGGCGAGGAGGACGACGGAGCCGACGTAGAAGAGGCCCACGCGCCACATGATCGAGTTGATCGCCTTGGGCATGATCTTCTCGGGGTTCTCGGTCTCACCTGCGGCGACGCCGCACAGCTCGACGGAGGCGTACGCGAAGACGACACCCTGGATCAGCAGCAGCATCGGCATGACACCGCTGGGGAAGATGCCGCCGTTGTCGGTGATGGTGGAGAAGCCCGGGGTGTGGCCGCCGACGTCGTGCGAGGTCACGATCAGGAAGATGCCGATCAGCATGAAGGCGACGAGCGCGCCGACCTTGATGATCGCGAACCAGAACTCCATCTCGCCGAAGTACTTCACCGAGATGAGGTTGGCGGCGAGGACGACCGCGAGGGCGATCAGGGCCAGGATCCACTGCGGGACGTCGCTGAACATGGCCCAGAAGTGGGCGTAGGTCGCGGCCGCGGTGATGTCCGCGATGGCGGTCGTCGACCAGTTGAGGAAGTAGAGCCAGCCGGCCGTGTAGGCGCCCTTCTCGCCCATGAACTCACGGGCGTAGGAGACGAAGGCTCCGGAGGAGGGGCGGTAGAGGACCAGCTCGCCGAGGGCCCGCACGACGAAGAAGGCGAAGACGCCGCAGACCGCGTACGCGATGAACAGGGACGGTCCGGCGTTGGCCATGCGGCCACCGGCACCGAGGAAGAGGCCGGTTCCGATCGCGCCACCGATGGCGATCATGTTGATGTGCCGGGACTTCAGGTCCTTGCGGTACCCGGCGTCACCGGCGTCGACGTGGGGGGACGCTCCGGATGCCGTCGCCGGTGGCGTGGCGGACAGCGTGTCGGCCGCAGGGAGGGTGCGGTCACTCATGGAGTTGTTCGCCTTCGTGAGGGGGAGGGTCTGTGCGGTACCCGGCCGCGCGCGTGGAGGGTCGTCCACGGCTCTCACGGCCAGCGCACATCGTCACGGCAAGGCGGGATTTCAGCAGTGGCCAATGTCACTGAACGCCCTTATTTGAGCTACTTCTGAGGTTCCTACGAGGCAAACGCCTGGGATCGGAAGGTTTTACGGCGCGAGAACATCCAGTTCCTTGAGCGCGCCGACCGCGATCTGCCGGGTCAACTCCTCGGCGCGGGCCGCGTCCCTCTCCCGTACGGCCTCGGCGACCTGGACGTGGAGGGTGACGGCGGCCGGGTCGGGGTCCTCGAACATCACCTGGTGGTGGGTACGGCCGGTGAGCACCTCGGCGACCACGTCGCCGAGGCGGGCGAACATCTCGTTGCCGGAGGCGTTGAGGACGACCCGGTGGAAGGCGATGTCGTGGACGAGGTACGCCTCCAGCTGCCGGCCGCGCGAGGTGGCGACCATGCCGAGCGCCTGCTCGGTCAGCTCGCGGCACTGCTCGGGGGTGGCGTGGACGGCGGCGAGTCCGGCGGCGACCGGTTCGACGGCGGAGCGCAGCACGGTGAGCGAGCGCAGCTGCCGGGGTCGGTCGGCGCCGGCCAGGCGCCAGCGGATGACCTGGGGGTCGTACACGTTCCACTGCGCCGTCGGGAGGACGATCACGCCGACGCGGCGGCGGGACTCGACCAGGTGCATGGACTCCAGGACGCGGACGACCTCGCGCACGACGGTGCGGGAGACGTCGAAGCGCTGGGCGAGCTCGTCGGTGCGCAGCACGCTGCCGGGCGGGTACTCCCCCGCGGTGATCGCGAGGCCCAGGGTGGCGAGGACGTGCGGATGAAGCCCCTGGGCCGGTGTCGTCATGGAGGTCAGCCTACGCGGGCACCAAGATCGGGAACAAAAAGTATGACTTTAATGTCACAAGCTCTTGAATACGTCGTACTCAATGGGTTTCATGAGCGCGACGGAATCGATGTCGAAGAAGACAGCGAGGCACCACCCCATGAGCACCACCTCCCCGACGGCCCCTCAGGTCGTCGTCGTGATGGGCGTCGCCGGCACCGGCAAGACGACCATCGGTCCGCTGGTCGCGGACGCCCTTGGAGTCCCCTATGCCGAGGGCGACGACTTCCACCCGGCGGCGAACGTCGCCAAGATGTCGGCCGGCATCCCGCTGGACGACGCGGACCGTGGCCCTTGGCTCGACGCGATCGGCGAGTGGGCGCACGGCCGCGAAGGTCACGGCGGGGTGGTGAGCAGTTCCGCCCTGAAGCGGATCTACCGGGACCGGCTGCGGGCGGCCGCCCCGGGCGTGGTCTTCCTCCATCTCACCGGCGACCGCGAGCTGATCGAGAAGCGGATGAGCGAGCGCAAGGGGCACTTCATGCCGACCGCGCTGCTCGATTCCCAGTTCGCCGCCCTGCAGCCGTTGCAGGACGAGGCGGGTGTCGCCGTCGACGTCTCCGGCTCCCCCGAGGAGATCGCCGCCCGGGCGGTCGCCGCGCTGCGCCGGCTCACCGGCTGATCTCCGAACGCCGGCCGCACCCCGGTCGTACGACCGCCGCCGTACCCCCGTCGCCCTCCTGCCCCCACCCGTCCCCTAAGGAATCACCGTGACCAGTCTCAGCGTCGAGATGCTGGCAGCGGATGCCGTCGAGCCGATCACCTCGGCCGGCAACGCCCAGCTCGGCGTCGCCGTGCTCGCCGGCATAGCCGTCATCGTCCTGCTCATCACCAAGTTCAAGCTGCACGCCTTTCTGGCGCTGACCATCGGGTCGCTGGCCCTCGGCGCGTTCGCCGGAGCCCCGCTCGCGGCGACCATCGACTCCTTCACCTCCGGCCTTGGCAAGACCGTCGCCGGCGTGGGTGTGCTGATCGCGCTCGGCGCGATCCTGGGCAAGCTGCTCGCCGACTCCGGCGGCGCGGACCAGATCGTCGACACGATCCTCGCCAAGGCGAGCGGCCGGTCCATGCCCTGGGCGATGGTGCTCATCGCCTCCGTCATCGGTCTGCCGCTCTTCTTCGAGGTCGGCATCGTGCTGCTGATCCCGGTGGTGCTGCTCGTCGCCAAGCGCGGCAACTACTCGCTGATGCGGATCGGCATCCCGGCGCTGGCCGGTCTGTCGGTCATGCACGGACTGATCCCGCCGCACCCCGGCCCGCTGGTCGCCATCGACGCGCTGGGCGCCAACCTCGGTGTCACGCTCGCCCTGGGTGTCCTGGTCGCCATCCCGACCGTGATCATCGCCGGTCCGCTGTTCTCCAAGTACGCCGCCCGCTGGGTGGACATCCCGGCCCCCGAGAACATGATTCCGACGCGCCCCTCGGAGGACCTGGAGAAGCGCCCCGGCTTCGGCGCCACCGTCGCGACCGTCCTGCTGCCCGTCGTCCTGATGCTGGCCAAGGCGCTGGTCGACATCGTCGTGGACAACCCGGACAACGGTCTGCAGAAGGTCACCGACGTCATCGGCTCGCCGCTGATCGCGCTGCTCGCGGCCGTCATCGTCGGCATGTTCACGCTGGGCCGCGCGGCCGGCTTCACCAAGCAGCGGCTCTCCACGACCGTCGAGAAGTCCCTCGCCCCGATCGCGGGCGTGCTGCTGATCGTCGGCGCGGGCGGCGGCTTCAAGCAGACGCTGATCGACGTCGGCGTGGGCCAGATGATCCTGGACTTCTCCAAGAACTGGTCGATCCCGGCCCTGCTGCTCGCCTGGCTGATCGCCGTGGCGATCCGGCTCGCGACCGGCTCGGCGACCGTGGCGACGATCTCGGCGGCCGGCCTGGTGGCCCCGCTCGCCGAGGGCATGGGCACGAGCGAGACGGCGCTCCTGGTGCTGGCGATCGGTGCCGGTTCGCTCTTCTTCAGCCACGTCAACGACGCCGGTTTCTGGCTGGTGAAGGAGTACTTCGGGATGAACGTCGGCCAGACGATCAAGACCTGGTCGGTGATGGAGACGATCATCTCGGTCGTCGGTATCGGCTTCGTCCTGCTGCTGTCGCTGGTGTTGTAGCCGCGGCCGCCGACTCCCCCGCACACGGACCGGGTCCGGACGCCGCCCAGGCGTCCGGGCCCGGTCTCGTGCGTATCGCCGCGTGCCACACTTCGGGGCATGGAGCAGACCGAGAGCGCCGAACAGGCGGAGAACGCCGAGCCGGTGGAGAACCCCGAGTCCCTCAAGCCCTTGGCTCTGGCCTTCCCCGGGCCGCTGCGCGACCAGCTGGTGGCCGCGGTCCTGTCGGGTGAGAAGACCTCGACGACGGGTCTCATGGTGGAGTTCGAGGTGGAGGGCGAGGAACTGCCGCGCGTGGGCGAGCGCTGGGCCCTGCTCGACTCGGAGGAGCGGCCGGTGGCCGTGGTGGAGACGACGGAGGTACGGGTGCTGCCCGTCGGGGAGATCGACCTGCCGTTCGCGATCGACGAGGGCGAGGGGTACACGACGGTCGCCGAGTGGCGGGCCTCCCATGACAGGTTCTGGCACGGCGCCGAGATGCGGGAGTTCCTCGGGGACCCGGACTTCACGGTGACCGACGCGACGACGGCGGTCGCGGAGCGGTTCAAGGTCGTACGGCGGCTGGGCTGAGGCACCGGGTCGCACCGCGGGGGCGAGCCTCTCGAGTCGAACGACCCGGCGTGCCCCGCTCGGTGACGATGCCTACGGCGTGCCGGGAAGCCTGACCGTGACGAGGAGGCCGCCGGCGGGGCGGGGGACGAGGTCGAGGGTTCCGTCGTGGGCGCGGACGATGCTGTGCACGATGGCCAGGCCGAGGCCGACGCCGGCGTGCTCGTCGGTGCGTACGCGTTCCGATCCGCGCTGGAAGGGCTCGGTGAGGGTCGGTACCAGTTCCGGTGGTAGCGGATGGCCCGTGTTCTCGACCCGCAGCACGCTCGCGTCCTGCCGCGCTTCGGTGTGGACCGTCACGGTGCCGCCGGCGGGGAGGTTGTGGACGACGGCGTTCTGGACGAGGTTCGTCACCATCCGCAGCAGAAGCTCCGCGGAGCCGCTGGTCCGGGCCGCCCCGCCGGTGACGTCGATCGTGATCCGGCGCTGTTCGGCGAAGGGAAGCAGCGTTTCGGCGGCTTCCTCGGCGAGGAGGGAGAGGTCGACGCCGGCGCGGGCGAAGTGTCCGCGGTCGCCTCGGCTGAGCACCAGAAGGGCTTCGGTGAGGTCGATGGCCCGCGTGTTGACCGCGTGCAGGCGCTCGATGAGTTCGCCCCGGCCCCGCGTGGGGTCCTTGCGGGCGACGTCGAGGAGCGTCCGCGAGATCGCCAGCGGGGTGCGCAGTTCGTGGGAGGCGTTCGCGGCGAACCTCCGCTGCTCGGCGACGTGGGACTCGAGCTGTCGGAGCATCGAGTCGAACGCGTCGGAGAGTTCACGGAATTCGTCCTGGCGGCCCTCCATACGGATCCGGTGGGACAGCGACCCGTTCCCGGCCATCCGTGCAGCATCCGTGATCCGAGTGAGGGGTGCGAGCATCCGGCCGGCGAGGATCCATCCCCCGACGAGGCCGAACACGAGCAGGAAGAGCATCGCC
This sequence comes from Streptomyces sp. NPDC056222, assembly GCF_042264065.1. NCBI lineage: Bacteria > Bacillati > Actinomycetota > Actinomycetes > Kitasatosporales > Streptomycetaceae > Streptomyces > Streptomyces sp. NPDC056222. The sequence goes on from NZ_JBHJTL010000024.1 coordinate 13,421, forward strand.
ACGGCCGCGGCGGGGGCGAAGGTGTGCACAAGGAGGTAGCGGTTGGGCGAGATCCCGAGAAGGCCCTGGGAGTTGTCGGGTACGTGGCGCAGCAGGAACACCCACACCACGGCCAGCAGGAGAGCGCCGGCGACGGCCAGGAACCCTGCGTAGCTGAGGGCGAGTCTCAGTCGGGCGCTGAGCCCTGGGCGTCTATGCATGCGCACTGCCCGGACGGTGTGTGTCGGGGCCCGTCTCGATGCGGTAGCCGACGCCGGGCACCGTGGCGATGATCCATGGTTCGCCGAGCCGTTTGCGCAGGGCGGAGACGGTGATGCGCACGGCGTTGGTGAGGGGGTCGGCGTTCTCGTCCCAGGCCCGTTCCAGCAGCTCCTCGGCGCTGACGACACCCCCCTCGGCGGCGACGAGGACTTCCAGGACGGCGAACTGTTTGCGGGTGAGCGCGACATGGCGTCCGTCGCGGAAGACCTCCCGGCGGAAGGGGTCGAGCCGCAGGCCCGCGATCTCGCGGACCGGGGGCCTGGCGTACGCGCGTCTGCGGTCGAGCGCCCTCAGCCGCAGGACGAGCTCCCGCAGCTCGAACGGCTTGGTGAGGTAGTCGTCGGCGCCGAGCCCGAAACCGGAAGCCTTGTCGTCGATCCGGTCGGCAGCGGTGAGCATGAGGATCGGGATGCCGCTGCCGGAGGCGACGATGCGCCGGGCGACCTCGTCGCCGGAGGGGCCGGGGATGTCGCGGTCGAGGACCGCGAGGTCGTAGGAGTTGACGCCGAGCAGTTCCAGGGCGGAGTCGCCGTCCCCGGCGATGTCGGCGGCGATCGCCTCCAGCCGGAGACCGTCACGGACGGCTTCCGCCAGGTAGGGCTCGTCCTCCACGATCAGTACGCGCATGCCCGAAGCCTAAGCAGCACGACATATCGCCGACGTATGCGACGACCCGCAGGCACCGGACACGCGGCTCACCCCGCCGGTGCCATCGCGGGGCGAGGCCGGTCCGACGGCGCCTCCGCCGTCGTGCGCCACCAGCGGCGCGACGCCACTCCGGCCAGCGCGGCGCCGGCGGCGTTGACCAGTACGTCGTCCACGGAGGACACCCGGTCGAGGCTCAGGACGTACTGCGCCGTTTCGACCAGGACCGAGCAGCCCGCCCCGAGCGCCAGGATCCGCGGCACGGACGCCACGGACGCGAACCGCATCGGGGCGAAGAACCCAAGAGCCGCGAAGACGAGCAGGTTGCCGACGATCCCGAGCGGCCCCATCGTGACCAGGTCCCGCAGCGGTACCAGGCTCACCCGGGCCGGGACGAAGCCGGCCCCGCCGCCCGGCATCATGGTCATCCACAGGAACGGCACCGTCCCGTGCACCATGCCCACCTCGGCCAGCGACGTCCGCCACGCCGAGGGGACGCCGGCGGCACGCCGACGGCGCGCCAGAGCCCAGACCACCAGCGCGGCCAAGGGCAGTGCGACCAACGTCATGAGCACCACACCGTTGAACGTGTCGAGGCAGCCGTGCCACCGCCCGGCCATGCACCTCGGAGCGGACATCATGAGCGGCCCCCGCACGACGAACAGGGCGCTCGCGATGCCGAGGGCCGCCAGGCCGAGGAGCACGATCCTTCGCGTGCGACGGGGCGGTGTCGAAAGGGATGCGTTGTGGTTCACGCAACCCATGGAAGACGGAGTGCCGTTGCGGTGGCGTATGCGTTTTTCGATACGCCCGCGATACACGGCATCCCCGGCGTCGAGGAACCGGCGCGAGCCGGCAGTGGGACGCACCGGTTACGGGACGGCCTGGCCGGCCGCCTGACCGGCCGCCCTAGCCCACCGCCCTAGCCCACCGCCTTCGCCGCCGCCCTGCCCGCCGCGCGGCCCGAGAAGATGCAGCCGCCGAGGAAGGTGCCCTCCAGGGAGCGGTAGCCGTGGACGCCTCCGCCGCCGAACCCGGCCGCCTCGCCCGCCGCGTACACCCCTTCCAGTACCTCGCCGTCCTCCTTGAGCACCCGCGACGACAGATCCGTCTCCAGACCGCCGAGCGACTTCCGGGTGAGGATGTTCAGGCGTACGGCGATCAGCGGGCCGGCCTTCGGATCCAGGATGCGGTGCGGGGACGCCGTACGGATCAGCTTGTCGCCCAGGTACTTGCGCGCACCCCGGATCGCCGTGACCTGAAGGTCCTTGGTGAAGGGGTTGGCGATCTCCCGGTCCCGGGCGGTGATCTCGCGGCGCAGCTCCGCCTCGTCGATCAGCGGCTCGTCGGTCAGCGCGTTCATGCCCCGGACCAGGGCGGACAGATCCTTCTCCACGATGAAGTCGACACCGTGGTCCATGAACGCCTTCACCGGTCCCGGCACGTCCGCGCGGGCCCGGCCGATGACGTCCCGGATCGACTTGCCGGTGAGGTCGGGGTTCTGCTCGGAGCCCGACAGGGCGAACTCCTTGCCGATGATGCGCTGGTCGAGCACGAACCAGGTGTGGTCGTAGCCGGTCTTCATGATGTGCTCGAGCGTGCCGAGGGTGTCGAAGCCGGGGAAGAGGGGAACGGGCAGCCGGCGGCCGCGGGCGTCCAGCCAGAGCGAGGACGGTCCCGGCAGGATGCGGATGCCGTGCTTGGCCCAGATCGGGTTCCAGTTCTCGATGCCCTCGGTGTAGTGCCACATCCGGTCGCGGTTGATGTGGTGCGCACCGGCCGACTCGGTGATGCCGAGCATCAGCCCGTCCACATGGGCGGGGACGCCGGAGAGCAGCTTGGCGGGCGGGGTGCCGAGCCGGTCCGGCCACTGCGCGCGGACGAGATCGTGGTTGCCGCCGATGCCGCCCGAGGTGACGATCACCGCCTGGGCGCGGAGTTCGAAGGTGCCGGTGGCCTCCCGGCTGCTCGCGGTGCCGCGCTCCGCGGTGGAGGGCGCCAGGATCTCGCCGCTGACGGTGTCCACGGCGCCCGCCGTGCGGCCGAGGCCGGTGACGCGGTGGCGGAAGCGGAAGGTGACGAGGCCCCGGGCGACGCCCTCGCGGACCCGCTGCTCGAAGGGGGCGACGAGGCCGGGGCCGGTACCCCAGGTGATGTGGAAGCGGGGCACCGAGTTGCCGTGCCCGTTCGCGTCGTACCCGCCGCGCTCGGCCCAGCCGACGACCGGGAAGAACCGGACTCCGCGGGAGTGCAGCCAGCTGCGCTTCTCGCCCGCGGCGAAGTCGACGTACGCCTCCGCCCAGCGCCGCGGCCAGTGGTCCTCCTTGCGGTCGAACCCGGCGGTGCCGAGCCAGTCCTGGAGCGCGAGCTCGTGGCTGTCCTTGATCCGCATCCGGCGCTGCTCGGGCGAGTCCACGAGGAAGAGACCGCCGAAGGACCAGTGGGCCTGGCCACCGAGGGACTGCTCCGGCTCCTGGTCGAGCAGGATCACGCTCCGGCCCGCCTCCACGAGTTCGGCGGTGGCGACGAGCCCGGCGAGGCCGGCTCCGATCACGATCACATCAGCGTCGTACGACATGGACCGAATCTTGGATACACGGATGTATCGAGTCAACAGTTCGGACCGTGCAGACCCCTCCCGCTTTCTAATGTCGAGCATTAATATGGATGCATGGCGAGGACATCCGGGCCCGAGACCAGGGACAAGCTGATCCGCGCGGCGGAGGAGATCTTCGCCGCCCAAGGCGTCGACGGCGCCCAGCTCCGCGACATCGTCGCCCTGGCCGGACAGAGCAACCCGTCGGCCGTGCAGTACCACTTCGGCTCGCGCGGCGGCCTCCTCGACGCGGTGATGGCCGGCCGCCAGCGCCGTACGGAGCAGGTCCTCGACCCGCTCCTCGCCCCGGCCCCCGACGAAACACGCGCACTGATCCGCGCCCTCGTCACCGCCGAGGCGAGCGAGCTGCGCACCGACCGCGGACGGCGCTGTCTGCGGATCTCCGCCCAGCTCAGCCATGAGAGCGGCGTCCGCACCCGCACGCCCCATCCCACACTCGACGGCACCGTCTACTGGCGGCTGATCGAGCGGCTCGAGGCCTGTCTGACCGCACTGCCCGAGCCGCTGCGCCTGGAGCGCCTCGACCTGGCGCTCACCGTCGTCGGCGCGGCCATGGCCGACCGGGCCCGGCAGTACCTCGACGGCACCCGACCGCTCACGAGTGAGGCGCTCTTCCTCGCCGATCTCGTCGAGACCACCACCGCCCTGCTCCGGGCCCCGCTGCCCGGCATCCGAGAGGAGCTCTCATGAACGAGCCCACCGCCGCACACGAGCCCACCCGCCTCCACGACCTGACCGGCCGGACCGTCCTGATCACCGGGGGCGCCCGTGGCCTGGGCGCCGAGGCCGCGCGGCAGGCCGTCGCCGCGGGGGCGAACGTCGTGATCACCGATGTGCTGGACGAGGACGGCAAGGCGACCGCGGCCGAGCTGGGCGAGCGGGCGCGCTTCCTCCGCCACGACGTGACGTCGGAGGAGGAGTGGGCCGCGGCGGTGGCGTACGCGGTCGCCGAGTTCGGCGGTCTGCACGGTCTGGTCAACAACGCCGGGATAGCCAGTGGCGCTTTCCTGGAGTCCGAGTCCGTCGAGAACTTCCGCAAGGTGCTCGACATCAATCTGACCGGCGTCTTCATCGGCATGAAGGCCGCGATTCCGGCGATGAAGGAGGCCGGTGGCGGCTCGATCGTCAACATCTCCTCCGCGGCCGGGCTGATGGGTCTCGCGCTGACCGCGGGCTACGGCGCCTCCAAGTGGGGCGTGCGCGGACTGACGAAGATCGGCGCGGTGGAGCTGGGCACGGCGAGGATCCGCGTCAACTCGGTCCACCCCGGCATGACATACACCCCGATGACCGCCGTCGTCGGTATCGAGCGGGGCGAGGGGAAGTACCCGAACACCCCCATGGGGCGGGTCGGCGAGGCTCCCGAGATCGCGGGCGCCGTCGTCTTCCTGCTGTCGGACGCGGCGTCGTACATGACGGGCGCGGAGCTGGCCGTGGACGGCGGCTGGACGACCGGTCCGACGGTCAAGTACGTCATGGGTCAGTGAGGACGGGTGCCACCGGCCGGTGATTTCATGGCGGGATGACGAACCCCGCCGAAGAGATCCTGGACGTCGTCGACGAGAACGACGAGGTGGTCGGCCAGGCCCCGCGCGCCGAGGTGTACACGCGGGGCCTGATCCATCGCTGCGCCTTCATCCAGGTACGGGACGCCGAGGACCGGATCTTCGTGCACCGCCGTACGCCGTCGAAGCTCGTCTACCCGTCCCTGTACGACATGTTCGTCGGCGGGGTCGTCGGCGCGGGTGAGTCGTACGACGAGGCGGCGCTGCGCGAGGCCGAGGAGGAGCTGGGCGTGACCGGCCTGCCCCGGCCGGAACCGCTGTTCCGTTTCCTGTACGACTCCGGGGGCGTCGCCGGGAAGTGGTGGTCGGCCGTCTACGAGGTGCGCTGCACGCTGCCGGTGCACCCCCAGGCGGAAGAGGTCGCCTGGCACGCCTTCCTGCCCGAGGAGGAAGTGACCTCCCGGCTGGGTACGTGGGAGTGGGTCCCGGACGGCCGGGCGGCCTATGAACGGCTGCGCGCGCACCGCGGTTAAGGTTCCCGGGTGAGTGACTTCGTGCAGAGTCTGCGGCTGTGGTTCGCGCCGCAGCGGATCCGGGACGAGGGCGAGACTCCGGACTACCGGTTCTCGCTCGCCAACGAGCGCACCTTCCTCGCCTGGATCCGGACCGCGCTGGCACTCGTCGCCGGCGGTTTCGCCGTCGACCAGTTCCTGCCGGATCTGCGCTGGGGGGTACGGGTCGGGCTCGCGCTGGCGCTGATCGGCGCGGGGGTGCTGTGCGCGCTGCGGGCGGTCAACCACTGGGTCCGGTGCGAGCGGGCGATGCGGCGCGGCGAGGACCTGCCCGTGTCGCGGTTCCCGACGGTGCTGAGTCTCGCGGTGGCCGTGGTGGCGCTGGCGATGGTGGTGGTCATCGTCTTCGGCTGGGCCGGGCGGTGACGGAGCCGGCGACGCCGGCCCGGGACCCCGGGCTGCAGCCGGAGCGGACGCGGCTCGCGTGGCGGCGTACGACGCTGACGTTCACGATCGCGGCCGTCCTCGCCGCGAAGGCGGTGATCCGTGACGAGATCACCGCGGCGGGAGTGACGGGCGCGGCGCTGGCGGTGCTGGCCTGGCTGGGCTTCCTGGCCGTCGCCCACCGCCGGATCCGCGCCCTGGACGCGGCACGGCCTGCACCGCTCTCCCACCGGGGCGCGCTGCTGGCGACGGTCTGCACGGTCGCGCTGGCGGCGTTCGCGGTCGCGGTGGTGCTCTGACGGCACCGAGAGCACCGACGCACGCTCTGGCCCGACCGGGGTGATCGTTCCTGGGGCTCGATTCCGGGGGCTCGGCCGGGGGCTCGATTCCGGGGGCTCGGCCCGGGGGCTCGGTTGCGGGGGCTCGGACCCGGGGCTCGACCCGGCGGGCTCGGACCCGGGGCTCGACCCGGCGGGCTCGGTCCCGGGGCTCGACCCGGCGGGCTCGGTCTCGGGGGCCTGCTCATGGGACCGGCTCTTGGGCCGTGACCCTGAGGCCTGCACTTGGGGCCTGCTCATGGACCGTGCCCCTGAGGCCTGCCCTTGGGCCTCGCTCCAGGCGCCCCGTCAGTCGGGCCACTCCACCGTGACCACGACCTTGCCGTTCAGGCCGCCCTCGGCGTTCGCACGCTGGGCGTCGGCGGCCTGTTCCAGCGGGAAGCTCCGGGCGACCCGTACGGACAACACGCCCTCGTCGACCAGCTCCGCGAGCGCGGCGAGGTCCCGGGGATCCGGGCGCACCCAGAAGTAGCGGCCTCCGAGGCCGATGACCTCGCCGTCGGCGATCGAGGCGAGGCGCCCTTCGGGGGCCAGCACCCGGGGGGCGAGCTTGAGGAACGGGCCGCCGATGGTGTCGAAGACCGCGTCCACGCCGTCCGGCGCCAGCTCCCGGACCTGTGCGACGAAGGTGTCCTCGTCGAACAGGACCGGCTCGGCGCCCAGCTCCCTGATCTGCTCCTGGCCCGCCTCGCGCGCCGCGCCGATCACCCGGCAGCCGAGGTGGCGGGCGATCTGGACGGCCATGGAGCCGACCCCGCCGGCCGCCGCGTGCACCAGGACGGTCTCGCCGGAGCGGACGGCGAGGGCCTGGTGGAGCACCTGGTAGGCGGTCAGTCCGGCCAGCGGAAGGGCGGCGGACTCCTCGAAGCTCATGGTGCGCGGCTTGCGGGCGAGGGTACGGACCGGGGCGGCGACGTACTCGGCGAAGGTGCCGCGGGCGAGGAAGTCCTCGCGGACGTAGCCCATCACCTCGTCGCCGACGGTGAACTCGGTGACCGAGACGCCGGGCTGGACGACGACGCCGGAGACGTCCCAGCCCGGGATGACGGGGAAGACCGCGTCGATCATCCCGTCGAGGTAGCCGGCCTGGGCCTTCCAGTCGACGGGGTTCACAGCGGCCGCGCGCACCTTGACGAGGACGTCGTCGGGGCCGACCTTCGGGTCGGGCCGCTCGCCGTACTCGAGCACCTCAGGTCCGCCGTACCGGCTGTAGCTGATCGCCTTCATACCCCGAACGATCACGTCGCGCCTCTCGCCCCGCAAGCCGGGTTGGCCCGGCGGAGTGCGGCGACGCGCTCGCCGAGGCGCAGGGCCGACACAAGGACGAAGTAGACATTTCGGACTAGCCTGAGGCCATGACCCTTCTGCACCACGAGCACCCCACCCACGCCCACACCCACGGCCCGTCGTGCGGGCACACCGCCGTCACGCACCGGGACCATGTCGACTACGCCCATGACGGGCATCTGCACCGCGAACACGCCGGGCACTGGGACGAGTGCGAGCCGACGTCGCACGTCGCGCACACCCACCCCGACCACACGCACGGGCCGGAGTGCGGGCACACCGCCGTCGCGCACGGGGACCATGTCGACTACGTCCACGACGGACACCGGCACGCGGAGCACGGCAACCACTGGGACGACCACTGAACTTTCGCGGAACGGGCCCGACTTGGCAGGCACACTTGTCTCCCTGCCCTTGCCAGTCGGGCCCGTCCTTCATGTCCGGGGGGAATCCTTGTCCGTCACCGATCCTTATGTCGTCCGCCTCGCGCCGCACGTGCACGCCTTCGTCCAGCCTGACGGCGGCTGGTGTCTGAACAACGCGGGGTTCGTGGGCGACGCCCGCGAGACGCTGCTCGTGGACACGGCCGCGACCGAGCGGCGGGCGCGACTGCTGCGCGAGGCGGTCCTCGCCGAAGGGCTGCCGCTGCCCCGCACGATCGTCTCCACGCACCACCACGGCGACCACACCTACGGCAACGGGGTGTTCCTTCCGGAGGCGCGGATCGTCGGGCACGACAACTGCCGGACGGAGCAGCTCGCGGCCGGGCGTCAGCTCCATCTGCTGTGGCCGCAGACCGACTTCGGCGCGATCGAGGTGACGCCGCCCTCGCTCACGTACAGCGAGCGGCTGACGCTGTACGTGGGTGAGCTGGAGGTGCGCGTGCTGCACCCGGGGACGGCTCATACGACCGGTGACTCGATCGTCCATCTCCCGGAGCAGGGCGTCGTCTTCACCGGGGACCTGGTCTTCCACGGCGGGACGCCGTTCCTGCCGATGGGTTCGCTGTCCGGTTCGCTGCGCGCGCTGGACCTGCTGCGCGCGCTGGACGCGCCGACGGTGGTGCCCGGGCACGGCCGGGTCACCGAGCCGTCGGCGTACGACGCGACGGAGCGCTATCTGCGCTGGGTCGCCGAGCTGGCGCGCGAGGGCCACGGCAAGGGGGCGACGCCGCTGGAGACCGCCCGCCGGGCCGACCTCGGGGAGTTCGCGGCCTGGCGGGAGAGCGAGCGGCTGGTGGCGAACCTGCATCGGGCGTACGCGGAGCTGGACGGGCTCCCGGAGGGCTCTCCGCTGGACGCGGCGGTGGTCTTCGGCGACATGGCGGCGATGAACGGGGGCGTGCCCGTGGCGTGCCACGCGTAGCGCGGGGCGCGGACGGGGCGCACGGGAGAGACGCGCCTACGTGAGCCGGCGCATCGCCGCCGCGTCGTCGCGGTCGCGCAGGGTGCCGTCGTCCTCGCGCCAGCGACGGTGGAGGTCCGCGAGCCGGTCGCGGTCCAGTGTCACACCGAGACCGGGAGCGTCGGAGACCGCCAGGCGGCCGTCGTGGAACGTGGCGCGGGTGGTGACGACGTCCTCGGTCTGCCAGGGGTAGTGGGTGTCGCAGGCGTGGTCGAGGTGGGGCAGGGTCGCGGCGACCTGCGTCATCGCGGCGAGGCTGATGCCGAGGTGGGTGTTGGAGTGCATGGAGAGCCCGACGCCGTACGTGCGGCAGAGCGCGGCCAGTTCGCGGGTGCGGTGCAGGCCGCCCCAGTAGTGGTGGTCGCAGAGCACGATCCGTACCGCGTCCCGGACGAAGGCCTCCGGGACCTCCTCGAAGGTCGTGACGCACATGTTCGTCGCCAGCGGCACGTCGGTGCGGGCGGCGACCTCGGCCATGGCGTCCGTGCCGGTCGCCGGGTCCTCCAGATACTCCAGGACGTCCTTCAGCTCCCGCGCCACCTCCAGCGCGGTCTCCACCGACCAGGCGCCGTTCGGGTCGAGGCGGAGCGGCCGGCCGGGGAACTCCTCGGCCAGGGCGCGGATCGCTGCGATCTCCTGTTCGGGCGGGAAGACGCCGCCCTTGAGCTTGAAGGAGCGGAAGCCGTACGTCCGGTCGAAGCGGCGGGCCTGTTCGACGATCCCCGCCGGGTCGAGGGCCGCCCCCCAGACGTCCGCTCCTTCGAACTTGTAGAAGAGGTACGCGCTGTACTCGACGGAGTCACGGACCTTTCCGCCGAGCAGGGCGTGGACGGGCAGGCCGAGGCTCTTGCCGAGGGCGTCCAGGCAGGCGACCTCGAAGGCCGAGACGACGGAGAGCCGGAGCTTGTCGGCGGTCTGCACTCCGCGCAGCCCGCCCGCGTCGACCCGCTCGTCGACGGCCCGTGAGTCGCCGCACACCTGCGCGGCGAGCGAGAACAAGCCGTTCACGTCCGTGACCGATCGGCCGGGCAGCGCCTCGGCCAGCGGCCGGGCGAGGTCCAGATACTTCGTATCGCCGTAGGTCTCGCCGAGGCCGACGACACCGCCGCGTGTGACGACCTCGACCACGAGCCGGGGCGTGTAGGGCTGGTGCACGCCCTGGGTGTTGAGCAGAGGCGGGTCGGAGATCAGGATCGGGGTCAGCCGGACTTCCTCGACGAACAGCTCTGGATTCATATGTGAACTCTATTCATGAGTCCGATCGATGACCAGAGCGTCGACACTGCTTTCCCGCCCGAACCCTGGACGACATACCGACTGGTCGGTCATCATGAACGCCGACCCGCCCCGCGTCCCCGGAGGTACACACGATGAGCGCAGTCCAGCCGCCAGGTCTCGATCCCGAGCAGTTGCGCGGATTCCTCGACCGCGAGCGGCCCGGACTCGTCGGCGGCCCGCTGACCGCCCGGCTGATCGAGGGCGGCCGGTCGAACCTCACGTACGTCGTCACCGACGGCACCGGCCAGTGGGTCGTCCGCAGGCCCCCGCTCGGCCACGTCCTGGCCACCGCGCACGACATGAAGCGCGAGCACCGCGTGATCAGCGCCCTGCACGGCACAGCGGTGCCCGTCCCCGGGACCGTGCTGCTCTGCGAGGACGACAGCGTGCTCGGAGCGCCGTTCTACGTCATGGAGTTCGTCGCCGGCACCCCGTACCGCTCGGCCGAACAGCTCGCCCCGCTCGGCCCCGAGCGCACCCGCGAGGCCGTCCTCGGCCTGGTCGACACCCTCGTCGACCTGCACGCCGTCGACCCGGCGGAGGTGGGCCTGGGCGACTTCGGGCGGCCCGACGGCTTCCTCGACCGGCAGCTGCGCCGCTGGGGCAAGCAGCTCGACGCCTCGCGCAACCGCGAGCTGGCGGGCATCGACGAGCTGCACGCGGCGCTCGGCCGCGCGCTCCCGGCCTCTCCCGCCCCGACCGTCGTCCACGGCGACTACCGCCTGGACAACGTCCTGATCGGCGAGGACGACCGCATCAAGGCCGTCCTCGACTGGGAGATGTCGACGCTCGGCGACCCGCTGACCGACCTCGGCCTGCTCGCGATGTACAGCGCGCCGCTCGACGTCCCGCACTCCCCCGTCAGCACGACCGCCACGGCCGCCGGCCACCCCACCCCCGCCGAGCTGATCGAGCGCTACGCCGCCCGCTCGGGCCGCGACACCTCGGCGATCTCCTGGTACACGGCCTTCGCCTGGTTCAAGCTCGCCGTGATCCTGGAGGGCATCCACTACCGGTACACCCTCGGCCAGACCGTCGGCGCCGGCTTCGACCGCATCGGCGAACTCGTCCCCGTCTTCATCGAGCACGGCCTCACCACCCTTCAGGAAGGCTGATCCGCCATGGACTTCGCATTCGACGCACGGACCGAGGAGCTGCGGGAGAAGCTGCTCACCTTCATGGACGAGCACGTCTACCCCGCCGAGCAGACCGCACACGAGCAGCGGGCGCTGCTCGCCTCGCCGTGGGACACCCCGCAGATCGTCGAGGAGCTGAAGGCCGAGGCCCGCCGCCAGGGTCTGTGGAACCTCTTCCTGCCCGACGCCGAGCACGGTGCCGGACTGACCAACCTCCAGTACGCGCCGCTGGCGGAGATCACCGGCCGCAGCCCCGAGCTGGCCCCCACGGCCCTCAACTGCGCGGCCCCCGACACCGGGAACATGGAGGTGCTCGCCCAGTTCGGCGACGAGGCGCAGAAGAAGCAGTGGCTGGAGCCGCTGCTGGCCGGCGAGATCCGCTCGGCGTTCGCGATGACCGAGCCCGAGGTCGCCTCCTCCGACGCGACGAACATCGAGACCCGGATCACGCGGGAGGGCGACGAGTACGTCCTCAACGGCCGCAAGTGGTACATCTCCGGGGCGATGAACCCCGACTGCAAGATCTTCATCGTGATGGGCAAGACCGACCCGGAGGGCGCCGATGTGCGCCGCCAGCAGTCGATGGTCCTCGTCCCGCGCGACACCCCCGGTGTCGAGGTGCGGCGGGCCATGCAGGTGTACGGCTACGAGGACCACTCCCACGGCGGCCACGCCGAGGTGCTGTTCCACGACGCCCGCGTCCCGGTCTCGAACCTGATCGGCGAGGAGGGCGGCGGCTTCGCCATCGCCCAGGCCCGGCTCGGCCCCGGCCGGATCCACCACTGCATGCGGCTGATCGGCATGGCCGAGCGGGCGATCGAGCTGATGTGCCGGCGGGCCGTCTCCCGCACCGCCTTCGGCAAGGCGATCGCGCAGCAGGGGGTCGTGCAGAACTGGATCGCCGACGCCCGGGTGACGGTCGAGCAGCTGCGCCTGCTCGTCCTCAAGACCGCCTGGCTGATGGACACCGTCGGCAACCGCGGTGCGCACACGGAGATCCAGGCCATCAAGATCGCGACCCCGCGCGCGGTCGTCGACATCATCGACAAGGCCGTGCAGGTGCACGGTGCGGGCGGGGTGTCGCAGGACTTCCCGCTGGCCCAGCTCTGGGCCGCGGCGCGGACGCTGAAGCTGGCGGACGGCCCGGACGAGGTGCACCAGCGGTCGCTGGCCCGGCGGGAGCTGAAGAAGTACCTGTGAGCCGAAGAGGGCACCCGGGGCGCAATCGCCCCGGGTGCCCTCGGCCGTACGCGAGTGTTACGGCCGCAGCGCCCGCAGCAGCAGGTCGGCGAGCTGGTCGGCGACCTGCTGCGGAGTCAGCGGGCCGTCCGGGCGGTACCAGGTGGACAGGTGGTGGACCGAACCGAAGTGGTAGTCCACGACCAGGTCGGCGGGGGTCGCCACGGAGAACACCCCGGCTTGCTGGCCCTCCTCGATCAGGGCCCGGAACCGCTCGTGGTAGCGCCGCCGCTCGGCGCGCACCTGCTTGTTCTTCTCCGGGCTGAGGTGGTGCATCGAGCGGAAGAAGATCGAGGCGTCGTCGAGGTTCTCGATCGTGGTCACCACGACGTCGGCGGCGGCGTCCCGCAGCCGCTGCTCGACCGGGGCGTCCGCGTCCGCGAACGCGTCGAGCCGCTCCTGCTGGAGCCGCAGCACTCGGGAGTAGACCTCCTGGAGGAGGTCCTCCTTGGAGCCGAAGTAGTGGTAGAGCGCACCCTTGGTGACGCCCGCCGCCTCCACGATCTCCTGGACGGAGGTGCGGTCGTAGCCACGCTCCGCGAAGAGCCGGGTGGCGGCGGCCAGCAGCCTCTGGGGGACGGGGGTACCGCTCCCGTCCGTCGTCCTGGCCATGCGCCGCCGCCTTTCCCTTGTGATCGTCATGAAGTGGGGGAACGGAGTTCCCGCCTCAGGATCTTCCCACTTGTCGTTTTCGGCAGCTCCGCCAGGATCTCGACCTCGCGCGGATACTTGTACGCGGCCAGCCGCTGCTCGCAGTACGCGGAGAGCTCGCCGGGCTCCGCTGAGGCGCCCGGACGCAGGCTCACATAGGCCTTCACCGTCTCGCCCCGGTAGGCGTCGGGGACGCCGACGACGGCGGCCTCACGGACGGCCGGGTGGGTGTAGAGGACGTCCTCGACCTCCCTCGGCCAGACCTTGAAGCCCGAGGCGTTGATCATGTCCTTCTTGCGGTCGACGACGTAGAGCCAGCCGTCCGCGTCCATGAAGCCGATGTCGCCGGTGCGCAGCTCCCCGTCGGGGAAGGTCTGCTCGGTGGCTTCCGGGAGCCGCCAGTAGCCCGGTACGACCTGCGGGCCGCGTACCGCTATCTCGCCCGGTTCACCGAAGGGCACCTCGGCGCCGGTCTCGTCGAGGATGCGGACGACCGTGTCGGGCCCGGGGAGACCGACGGAGAGGGTGCCGGAGGCCGGGTCGACCGGGGCCTCCAGCTCTGGCGGTACGGCGGCGCAGGGGGCGGTGCATTCGGTGAGGCCGTAGCCGTTGCGGATGTACGGCCCGAAGCCGGCGCGGAACTTCTCCACCAGCGCCGGCGGCACCGGCGCGCCGCCGGAGGAGATGACCAGGAACGAGGAGAAGTGGTCGCGGGTCGCCCCCGGGTGGGCGCCGAGCGCCATGAAGGCCGTGGAGGGGCCGACCGTGTAAGCGGGGCGGTGCTCGAGGAAGGCGTCGAGGACCACGCCGGCGTCGAAGCGGTAGGCGAGCACGAGGGTGCCGGCGTTGCCGAAACAGGCGGCGAGCTCGCAGACCAGGCCGGTGATGTGGAAGAGGGGGGCGAGCGCGAAGTAGCCGGCCCCCTCCGGAATCGGGTGCCCGGTGCGCTGGCGCTCGGCGTTGTAGCTGATGCCCCGGTGGAGGTTGAGCGCGCCCTTGGGGGTGCCGCTGGTGCCGGAGGTGTAGCTGATCAGGGCCACGTCGTCGGCGGTGAGCTCACGGTCGGCGGGGGCGGGGTGGCCGGCGCGGGCGACGGTCAGCAGGTCGTCGACCTCGGTGGGCACGGGCTCGAAGGCGAGGACACGGGGGTCGTCGCGGGTCTGGAGCTCGCGTTCGCAGGCGGTGAGCGCGATCCGTACGGAAGAGCCGGCCGCGGTGTCCCGCAGATACGCCTCCCAGGCCCGGTCGGAGCAGATCAGGGCGGTGGCGCCGGAGTCGCGCAGGGCGTGCCCGACCTCGGCCGACTTGTACATCGGGTTGAGCGGGACGACCGTCGCGCCGGCCTTCCAGGCGCCGAGCAGCGCGAGGACGAAGTGCGGGCTGTTCTGGAGCATGATCGCGACCCGGTCGCCCCGCTCCAGGCCGTGTGCGACGAGGTGCCCGGCGACCGAGTCGGAGAGCCTGTCGGTCTCGCGGTAGGTCAGGCGGCCGTCGAAGTAGGCGAGGGCCGGGCTCTCCGGGGCCCGGGCGGCGGAGGCCCGGAAGGCGTGGAGCGCCGTGGGCGGCGGGGCGATGGGGGCCCGCTGGGCCTCGGTGAGCCGGTCGAGCCAGGGCTTGGCCGCGTACAGCGACTGGGTCGAGGTCATGCGCCGGCTCCTTCCCACTTCCGCTGGATGTGGTTCATGTTGCCGAGCCATCGCTCGGGGTCGGTCGCCCTGGCCCGGTAGAACTCGGCGACCTCGGAGTGCGGGAGGACCAGGAAGCGGTCGGCATCGATGGCGTCGAAGAGGGAGTCGGCGACGTCCTCGGGCTCGATGGCGGTGGGAGCCAGGACCAGCTCGCCGGCCGATCCGGCGGCGGTGAGCATGTCCGTACGCACACCCTGCGGGCAGATCGCGTGGACCTTGACCCCGCGGTGGCGGTACGTGAGGGAGAGCCATTCGGCGAAGGCGTAGGCGCCGTGCTTGGAGACGCTGTACGGGGCGGCGCCCACCATGGTGAGCAGGCCGGCGGCGGAGACCGTGGAGACGAAGCGGCCGGTGCCGCGCTCCAGCCAGTCGGGCAGCAGCGCCCGGGCGGCGCGGACATGAGCCATGACGTTGACGTCCCAGGCGGCGGCCCAGACGGCCTCGTCGGCGAAGGCGTCACCGGGTGAGGCGAGTCCGGCATTGGCGCACCATACGTCGATGGAGCCGGTGCCGCCGAGGGCCTCGCGGGCCTCCTCGACGATCGCCGAGGCGTCGCCCGGGACGGCGAAGGCGCCGATCTCCTCGGCGACGGCCTTGGTGCGGTCGGGGTCGAGGTCGTTGACGACGACCCGGGCGCCCTCGGCGGCGAACCGGCGGGCGAGTGCGGCTCCGATCCCGCCGCCCGCGCCCGTGACGACCACTCCAGCGCCCTGCACCGTACTCATCGAGACCCGCCTCTCCGTTGTGACAGTGCCAGCAGACTAACCAGTCGGTATGTAGCAAGGGAAGACCTCTGGTGCACGCCTCGTTCCCTGGGGCCGTCAGGAGCGCTAGCGTGCGGGCCCATGTCAGGGAAGGCGATCAAGGAGGTTTCCGTATGAGCCTGTCGAGCCCGTCGAACCCGTCGAATTCCTCGAGCCGGTCGCACCCGTCGGGCCTGTCGAGACGCGGCCTGCTCGCCGCCGGCGGCGCGGTCGGGCTGGGGGTCGCGACCGCCCCCGTGGCCGTCGCGCACGGCGACGGCCGCCGGGTCCGCACCGGTTTCGACCGGCTGGTCGCCGACGGATACGCCCCGCTGGCCGGGCAGAAGGTCGGTGTCGTCACCAACCCGACCGGGATCACCTCGGACGTGCGCCACATCGTCGACGTCATGCACACGGACGACCGGGTCGACCTGGTGGCCGTCTTCGGCCCCGAGCACGGCTTCCGGGGCACGGCGCAGGCGGGCGGCTCGGAGGGCCGCTACGACGACCCCGCGACCGGGCTTCCGGTCTACGACACCTACCTCAAGAGCGGGCAGCCGCTGGCGGACGTCTTCACCGCATCGGGCGTGGACACCGTCGTCTTCGACATCCAGGACGCGGGTGCGCGCTTCTACACGTACATCTGGACGCTCTACGACTGCATGGTGGCGGCCGCGCTGGCGGGGAAACGGTTCGTCGTCCTGGACCGGCCGAATCCGGTCACCGGGCAGGCGGCCCTCGGTCCGGTCCTCGACCGCGCCTTCGCCACCTTCGTGGGGCGCGAACCGATCGCGCAGGCGCACGGGATGACGGTGTCGGAACTGGCCCGGCTGTTCAACGGAGAGTTCCTGGCCGAGCCGGTGGAGCTGGAGACCGTGCAGATGTCGGGCTGGAAGCGGCGCGACTTCTTCGACGCCACCGGGCTGCCGTGGGTGCCGCCGAGCCCCAACATGCCCACGCCCGACACCGCGCTCGTCTACTCCGGCACCTGCCTCTTCGAGGGCACCAACCTCTCCGAAGGGCGCGGCACCACCCGCCCCTTCGAGCTGCTCGGCGCGGAGGGCGTCGACCGGCGGTGGGCGGAGGCGGCGAACGCCCTGGAGCTGCCCGGAGTGCGCTTCCGCGAGGCGTACTTCGCGCCGACCTTCTCCAAGTTCCAGGGGAAGACGGTCGGTGGGGTCCAGGTGCAGGTGCACGACCGGGAGGCCTTCGACCCCGTACGGACCGGGATCGGGCTGCTGATCAGCGCGAAGCGCTCGTGGAGCGGCTTCGCCTGGCGGCCGGACAACTGGATCGACAAGCTGACGGGCTCGACACGCGTCCGGACCCTGATCGACGCGGGCGCGGACACGGACGAGGTGGTGGGCGCGTGGGCTTCGGATCTGGCCGCGTTCCGCGCGGTGCGGAAGGAGTACCTGCTCTACCGGTGAAGGGTGGGGGAAACCCCCGCATGATCACGGGTGCGGGCGGGTTGGCCGGGGTGGGTCCGCCGCCACCACCCTTGATCCATGAACACGTTGACACGACATCGGTTACCTCTGGTGGGGGCGGTAGTGGCGCTCTGCCTCGCCGCCCTCGCCCCGGCCGCGAGCGCGGACGCCACGGCCACACAGGACCCCGCCCGTGAACTCGCCCGTACCGCAAGCCCCTTGGACGACCTGCGGCCGCTGGACCGGATGATCGGCTCGGCCAAGGTCCTCGGGATCGGGGAGGCGACCCACAGCTCCTCCGAGTTCTTCGAGACCAAGCACCGGATCTTCGAGCACCTGGTGGAGAAGAAGGGCTTCACCACCTTCGCTCTGGAGGCCAACTGGTCGACGGGGCTGCTGATCGACGACTACGTGCGCTTCGGCAAGGGCGACCCGCGGCGGATCCTGGACGACGAGTTCCAGAACGCGTACCGCTTCTGGAACACCGAGGAGTACCTCGATCTCATCACCTGGATGCGCCGGCACAATCTGCGCCATCCCGGCCATCAGGTGCGGTTCATGGGCAACGACCTGGGCTACGCGGGACCGCAGCTCTTCGACAAGGTCACGGGGTACGTGGCCCGCACCCACCCGCGGCTCCTGCCGCGCTTCCAGGAGCTGTACCGGGCTTCGCGGCCGGTCGGTGACGTCGACACCTGGATGAACGGGTACCTCGCCAAGCCGTTGGAGGAGCGTCGGCGGATGGCCGCGGACGTGAACCGTGCCCTCGCCCTCCTTGAGCGCCAGAAGCCCGGCCGTGACCCCGAGGGGCATGCCTGGATGGTCCAGCACGCCCGTGCGATCGCGCAGGTCGGCACGGAGATGGCGCACGACGCGGAGAGCGCCACGGGCGTCGCCGAAGCGATGCTCTACCGGGACCGGATCATGGCCGAGAACACCGTGTGGTGGCAGCGGGCGACCGGCGACCGGATCGTGCTGTCCGCGCACAACAACCACGTCGGCTACGAGACGACCAAGCCGGACCAGTACCCGCGCCTCCAGGGAGCCTTCCTGCGGGACGCGCTCGGCAAGGACTACGTGAGCATGGGCGCCTCCTTCGGGCGGGGCTCGTTCAACGCCCATGACACCGAGGCACCGGGCGAGCCGATCCGTACGTTCACGGTCGGCCGGCCCGCTCCGGACAGCAGCGCGGAGACACTGGACCGGGTGTCGCCGCGCCCCTTCTACCTGGACCTGCGCGCCGCGACGCCCGCCGCCCGCGACTGGCTGGGCGTGCATCGCCCGGCCTGGCTGATCGGCACCGCGTACCCGTGGGAGGGCAACCGCTCACCGGTCCGGCTGACCACGGCGTACGACCTGCTCGTCCACTTCCCCGAGGTCTCCGCGGCGCGTCTGCGCTGAAAACCTGGCCGTCCCTCCGTGCGCGCAGGATGCTGTCGCGGGAAGAACATCCCGAGCAGTTTCCTCAGGAACTTCCCCAGCACTTCCTCGACGCGGAGGGACGGGCAGAGCATGGCCGGAATGAGTGTGGAGCCGTACCGGGAGATCACCTTCGACAAGGACGGCGACGGGGCGGCCCGGCAGCACGAGGCGCTCGCGGCGCTGGCCGCCCAAGGGGTCACGGATCTGGTGATGTTCGCCCACGGGTGGAACAACACCCGATCCGTGGCGACCCGGCTGTACTCGGCGTTCTTCGCCCCGTTCCCGGAGACCCTGAGGCCGGGTGTGCGGGCCGGGTACGTGGGGGTGGTGTGGCCGTCCATGATGTTCTCGGACGAGCCGATCCCCGACTTCGAGTCCGTGGCGGCGGTGCACCCGGGCAAGGAATCGGTCGTGGAACGGCTGGCCACGCTGCTGCGGGAGCAGCCGGACGACGAGGCGGCGCTGACCGAGTTCGGCGAGCTGCTCCGGCAGTTGACCGACACGAACGGCTCGCAGGGCTTCATGAGGGACGACCCCGAGGTGCCGGACTTCCTGCTCGCGGACCCGGTGGTCGTCTGCGCGATGTTCGCCGACGCGCTGGAGGAGGCGGCGGGGCCGGGGAGCCTGCCGACCCCGCGCGAGGCGTTCGGGGGCAGACTGACGCGGTACTGGAAGGGTGCGCGGGAGGCCCTGCGGCAGGCCACGTACTACACGATGAAGCGCCGCTCCGGCACGGTCGGCGAGCGGGGGCTCGGCCCCTTGCTCGGCGAGCTCGCCCGCTCCTCCCCCGGGCTGCGGATCCATCTCGTCGGCCACAGCATGGGCGCCCGACTCGTCTCGTTCGCCCTGCGCGGCCTGCCGGCCGACGTCCGTAACGTGGCTTCGGTGACGCTCCTCCAAGGGGCCTTCTCCCACTACGCGTTCGCGGCCCGCCTCCCGCACGACCCGGGCCGGGGCGGTGCGCTGCGCGATCTCCAGCGCCGCGTCGACGGCCCCGTGGTCGCCTGCTACTCCCGCCACGACACCGCGCTGCGGGTGATCTACCCCCTCGCCTCCCGGCTGGCCCGCGACGCCGACTCGCTGCTCGGCAGCGACAAGCGCTGGTGGGCGATCGGCCACGACGGCGTCCAGGCGGTCCCGGGCACACCCTCGCTGCCGCTGGCGAAGGCCCTGCGCGACGGGATCCCGGCGACGGGATGCGTGAGCGTCGACGCGGCGGAGGTGGTCGGGGAGCACAGCGACATCTGCCACGCGGAGCTCGCCCGGCTGGTGGCGTCGGCGGGCCGGATCAGGGGGCGGTAGTCAGGTCCGCGGACGTCCCTCACCGACAGGCCTCGACGGCGTCCGGCGGCACCCGGCCGACCGGCGTCCTCGCGGCCTGGGACCAGACCACCGAGAAGTGAGGATCGTCACGGGGCAGCCGTTCCGGGAGCGCCGGATTCTCCGCGAGCCCCAGTACGACGTCCCGCAACAGATCTCCCTCGTGCGCCTCTGATGGCCCCCATCGAATTTTCGATGGAACACGAACGGGCGGCCGTTCGTCCATTCCATAACGTCCTTGACGCCGAAGTACCACCGACGGAGGTGCGAAGCGATGGCGGGTTTCCGGAGTCTTGCGAGACAGGTGCGCGATCCCGGGAGTGACACGGCGCTGCGGAGGTACTCGCTGCGCAAGTGCCTGGAGCGGTTCGCCCCGTACGGGCACCGCGCGACCTGGGACCATCTGTGCCGCAGGCACAGGTTCGGGCCCGAGGATCGGGAGCTCGATCCTGGGCGGCTGGTGGCCGCTCTGGAGGAGCTGGAGGAGGCGCGGGCGGTGTGGCTCGCGTACGAGGAGGAGTTCGCGGCGCGGCGGCGGCGCGAGAAGCACGGCGGGCTGAGGCGGCCCGGCGCGCTGGACGACTGGCACCGGCGGACCTGGGGCGGCAACGGGGTGGCGCGGTGCGACGATCCGGCGGTGCATCCGTCGGAGCCGCTGGCCGAGGTGCTGCGGCGGCTGATCACCGCGCTGCAGTCCGCTCCCGGGGAGTTCTGCCCGGTGTGCGCGGGGCCCCGGATCGAGTGGCGGCCGGATCTGGACGACGAGCCGTGGTTCGGTCCGGTGTGCGGTGACTGCGGGGTCGTGGTGCCGCGGGCCGTGCTGACGGCGGGGGCGCTGGCACGGGCGCGGGAGACGGTTCCACGGCTGGCGTCCGTGGCGTGACGCAGGTCTGTCTGAACGGGGGCCGCGGTCCGGGGGATTCGGCGGCCGTGCCGATGTCGCCGGCCGCGATGGCGGAAGCGGCGGCACGGGCGGTCGCGGCCGGGGCGTCGGACATTCACGTACACCCCAGGACTCCGTGCGGCGGGGAGACGCTCTCGCCCCGGGTGCTGGCGGAGACCCTGACGGCGATCCGCGCGGCCGTGGACGTGCCGGTGGGGGTGACGACCGGCGTGGCGGAGGAGCCCGATCCGGTACGGCGGGTGGAGCGCGTCCGCGCCTGGACGGTCCTCCCCGACCACGCCTCGGTGCACTGGCACGAGCCGGGCGCGGAGGAGCTGGCGGCCGCGCTGATGGAGCGGGGCGTCGGCGTGGAAGCCGGACTGCGATCGGGTACGCGGGGGCCTGCGCGCTTCCTCGGCTCACCCCTCGCTCCCCGGGTGCTGCGCGTCCTGGCGGAGGTCACCGGCCCCGACCCGGTCACGACGGCCCGTACCCTGCTCGCCGAGGTGGGCGGGAGCCACGGTCGGCCGATCCTGCTCCACGGCACCGACGCCGGCGCGTGGCCGGTCCTGCGGCTGGCCCGTCGTCTCGGCCTGGCGACACGTATCGGTCTGGAGGACACGCTGTTCCTGCCGGACGGAAGCCCGGCGCGGGACAACGCCCAGCTGGTCTCGGCCGCGTTCCCGGAGGAGTAGCCCCCGCTTGCGGGAGGCGCGAGGCTACCAGTGCAAAAACCGCTGGCCCAGGGGGTTTTCACACGGGCAGAGTGTCCGGCGATGAGAACGCCACGTGACCATCCCTGAGCCGCCGGAGCACCGACATGTCGACACTGCGCGTCACCGCCGAAACCCTGACCGTCCACGACCATCCCAACGCCGACGCGCTGGAGCTGGCCCAGGTCGGCCTCTACCGAGCCGTCGTCGCCAAGGGCGCGTACCGCACGGGTGAGGTCGCCGTCTACATCCCGGAGCAGGCCGTCCTGCCGATCGCGCTCGTCGACGAGCTGGGGCTGACGGGGCGGCTGGCCGGAAAGGCGTCGGACCGGGTCAAGGCGGTGCGGCTGCGGGGCGAGTTGTCGCAGGGGATCGTGTGCCGGCCCAAGGCGCTGGCCGATGTCGACCTGGCCTCGGCGGCCGCCGAGGGAACCGACTTCGCCGAACTCCTCGGGATCACCAAGTGGGTGCCGCCGATCCCGCCGACGATGAGCGGGGACGTGGAGTCAGCGCCGGATCTGCTGCCGTGGGTCGACATCGAGAACCTGCAGCGGTATCCGGACATCTTCGAGCCCGGCGAGCCGGTGGTCCTGACGGAGAAGCTGCACGGTACGGCCTGCCTGGCGACGTACGTCGTCGAGGACGACCGGCTGCGGGTCTCCTCGAAGGGCTTCGGAGCCAAGGGCCTGGCGCTCCAGGAGGACCCGCGCAACCTGTACTGGCGCGCGGTCCACGGCCATGGCGTGCAGGCGGTGGCGGCACGGCTCGCCGCGCGGCTCGGCGCGAGCCGGGTCGGGCTGTTCGGCGAGGTGTACGGGGCCGGGGTGCAGGACCTCGGCTACGGCGCGAACGCCCGCAGCGAGGGCGTCGGTTACGCCGTCTTCGACGTGTCGGCCGAGATCGACGGCCAAGTCCGCTGGCTGGACCCGGCCGAGGTCCTGGAACCCGGCGAACTGCCGCTCGTACCACGGCTGTACACCGGACCGTACGACCTGGATCGGGTGCTGGAGGTGGCGAGCGGCCGGGAGACCGTCTCCGGGCGGGAGCTCCATCTGCGGGAGGGCGTCGTGATCCGCCCGGTGACGGAGCGGTACAGCCCGGTGGTCGGCGGCCGCGCCATCGCCAAGGCGGTCAGCCCGGCCTATCTGACCCGTAAGGGCGGCACCGAGTACGAGTGATCCGCCCGCCGGAACCGAGGGGCCCGTCCACGGGGGTGGCGGGCCCCTCTCCGTACGTGCGGACGGCCGGCCCGCGGGACTGGGGTGACCTTTCGAGAACGCCACGGCGCTCCGGCGCCGGCCCTCCGGGCGGACCCCTAACCCTCCCGGCGCTCCGGCAGCAGCCGCGAGCCCGTCATCCGTTCGCCGATGACGTCGTCGGGGTTGGACAGCACGCAGTTCTGCAGCGACAGACATCCACACCCGATGCAGTCCGTCAGATGGTCGCGCAGCCGTCCGAGCTGCTTGATCCGCTCGTCCAGCTCCGTGCGCCACGCCGCCGAGAGCTTCGCCCAGTCCTCGTTGGTGGGGGTGCGCTCCTCGGGGAGTTCGGCGAGCGCGTTGCGGATGGTCGCGAGCGGGATGCCGACGCGCTGCGCGGCCCGGATGAAGGCGACCCGGCGCAGGATGTCGCGGCCGTAGCGACGCTGGTTGCCACTGGTGCGGCGGCTGCTGATCAGGCCCTTGGACTCGTAGAAGTGCAGGGCGGACACGGCGGCGCCGCTGCGCGCGGACAGCTGGCCGACGGTGAGTTCGTGGATCTTCTCTGGAATCTGCGGCACTCCCCGAACCCTACTGCTCGACCCTTCCGACCCGTTGACAGAGCCCTCCGCCCCCAGCCAGACTAAGCAGTCGCTTAGATAGGCATCGAGCGACAAGCGTCAAGCCGGGTGAGAGACAGGGAGCAGGGACATGGCCGAGCCGAGGATCTTCACCTCCGCCGAGGAGCTGCGCGCCGGAGTCGGCGAGCAGCTGGGGCACAGCGACTGGCTGGAGATCGAGCAGAAGCGGATCGACCTGTTCGCCGACGCGACCGGTGACCACCAGTGGATCCACGTGGACGCGGAGCGTGCGGCCGCCGGGCCGTTCGGGAAGACGATCGCGCACGGCTATCTGACGCTGTCGCTGCTGCCGACCCTGGTCCCGCAGATCATGCGCGTCGAGGGCATGAAGATGGGCATCAACTACGGCACGGAGAAGGTGCGCTTCCCCTCCCCCGTACCCGTCGGCTCGCGGCTGCGTGCGACCGCCGTGCTGACGAACGTCGTCGAGGCGGGTGGCGGTGTGCAGGTCACCGCGACCGTGACCGTGGAACGCGAGGGCGGCGACAAGCCGGTCTGCGTCGCCGAGTCGGTCTCGCGCTACTACTTCTGAGCGCCGACCATCCGCAGGACGAGGTCGGCGTAGAGCGCGCCGACCTCGTCCGGGGTCCGGCGGCCCGACACGTTGAACCAGCGCGACACGTCGATGCACAGCGAGAGCACCGCGACGGTGGTGCCGGACACGTCCGGGACGTCGAACTCCCCGGCCGTCACGCCCTCGTTGATGATCCGGCGCACGGCCGCGTCGGACTCGCGGCGCAGCTCGACGATCTCGGCGCGGTGCTCGGGGCCGAGCGCGTCGAGCTCGTACTGCACGACCCGCGCGGTGGTGTGCCGCTCGGCGTGCCAGCGGACGAAGGACCGTACGGCGTCCGCGAGCCGCTCCCCCGCCGTTCCCTCACCGTCGGCGGCGTCCCGGAGGATCTCCAGGGCCTTGTCGTGACCGATGCGGCTGATCCGGTGGAGCAGCTCTTCCTTGGTCTTGTAGTGGATGTAGAGCGCGGCCGGGCTCATGCCGGCCCGGCCCGCGATGTCCCGGGTCGTCGTGGCGTGGTACCCGCGCTCGGCGAACGCCTCGACGGCCGCGACGAGCAGCCGCCTGGCCGCCTCCGGCGTGACCTCGCCCCACGGCATGTCCTCGCCGCCGGGCGTCTCCTCCGCCACGCTCATCGCTCGCCCCTCACTCCAGCTGTCGGAACGAACACCATACAACGAAGCTGAGCAAGCGCTTAGAGCTTCTGGAAGGGGTCGTGCTCGGCGAGGAGCTTCTCGAGGCGGGCCTGGTCGACCCGGCTGACGATCTGACCCGCCTCCTGGCGGTCGCGGACGACCTTGGCGAGCGTGAAGGCCGAGGTGGTGAGGTAGAGGACGGCGATGGCGAGGAAGGCACGCACCCAGGCGTCGGCGTCCAGCTGGTAGACGCCGATCGCCACGGCGGCGAGCGCGAGCCCGAAGGAGATGACGGCCTGCAGGTGGTAGGCGGCGGTGTTCTGCTGCTTGACGGGTGTGTCGCTCATGGAGGAAGCATCGGGCGGATGTGGCGCCCGCCACATCCGCCCGGATACTCAGCGGCGCATCGCGACGTACTCAGAACGCCGAGACGCCGGTGAGCGCCCGCCCGATGATCAGCTTCTGGATCTGACTGGTGCCCTCGTACAGCGTCATCACGCGGGCGTCCCGCAGCAGCTTGCCGACCGGGTACTCGTCGATGTAGCCGTAGCCGCCGAAGACCTGGAGGGCGTTGTTCGCGGCGCGGACCGCGGCCTCGGAGGCGTACAGCTTGGCCTTCGACGCGGCGGTGGCGAACTCCTGACCGCGGTCGATCAGATCGGCGACGCGCCAGGTCAGCAGCCGCGACGCGTCCACGTCCACGGCGATGTCGCTGATCAGCTCCTGCACCAGCTGGTACGAGGCGATGGGCTTGCCGAACTGCTCCCGCTCGCCCGCGTAGCGGACGGCCGCGTCGAGCGCCGCCTGTGCGATGCCGACACAGCCGGCGGCGACCGACATCCGGCCCTTGGCCAGGGCTGACATGGCGATGGAGAAGCCCTTGCCCTCGGGGCCCAGCATGGCGGAGGCGGGGACGCGGACGTCTTCGAGGACCAGTTCGGCGGTCGCCTGGCCGCGCAGGCCGAGCTTGCCGTGAATGGTGCGGCGCGAGAGGCCCGGGGTGTCCGTGGGCACCAGGAAGGCGGAGACGCCCTTGTGGCCCGGCGTGTCGTTCGTGCGAGCGAAGAGCAGGACGACATCGGCCCAGGTCCCGTTGGTGATGAACATCTTCGAGCCGTTGACGACGTACGCGTCCCCGTCACGGACGGCCCTGGTGGCGAGGCTGCCGGCGTCCGAACCGGTGCCGGGCTCCGTGAGACCGAAGCAGCCGAGGGCCTCACCCGCGGCGAGCCGGGGCAGCCAGGCCCGCTTCTGCTCCTCGTCGCCCCACGCCGCGATGGTCTTGGCGACGAGACCGAGCGAGACGGAGACGATGCCGCGCACGGAGGAGTCGCCGCGCCCGAGCTCCTCGGTGACCAGGCAGTAGGCGAGGTGGTCGCCGCCCGAGCCGCCGTACTCCTCCGGGATCGTGAGGCCGAGGAAGCCGACGGCGCCGAGCTTCTTGACGATCGAACGGTCGACGCTCTCGGCCCGGTCCCACTCGACGACGTGCGGGGCGACCTCGCGGGCGACGAAGTCGTGGGCGAGCCGCCGTACGGCTTCCTGTTCCTCGCTGAGCTCCAGGTTCACTGCGCCACCGACCTTCATGAAGACTTTAATTAGCACTGCTAGTTTCCTTCGGGCAGGCCTACTATGTGCGCCATGGCCCGACCGCGCAAGCCCCTCCTCAGCCGAGACCGGATCGTCGAGACGGCGAGCGCGCTCGTGGACGCGGAGGGCCTCGCCGCCGTCTCCACCCGGCGGCTCGCCGGGGAGCTGGGGGTCAGCGGGCCGTCGCTCTACAACCACTTCCGCACGAAGGACGAGATCCTCGACGCGGTCGCCGACGCCGTCAGCGCGAAGGTCGATCTGTCGATGTTCGAGGAGGGCGACGAACGCGACTGGCGCACGGCCCTGCACGACTGGGCGGCCTCCTACCGTGCGGCCCTCGCCGACCACCCGAACATCGTCCCGGTCCTGGCACAGGGGCCCGGACGCCGGCCGGCGGGCCTGAAGGTCGCCGACGCGGTCTTCGGCGCGATGGTCCGCGCGGGCTGGCCACCCGCCCAGGCGACCTACATCGGCGCGCTGATGCGGTACTTCGTCACCGGCTCGGCGCTGGGCTCCTTCGCCCGCGGCTTCGTCGACGACGAGACGGCCTACGACCCGGCGGACTACCCTCACCTGGGCCAGGCTCACCTCCTGGCGGAACACCGCCAGAAGGTCGACGAGGGCGCATTCGAGACGGGGCTGCGGGCGCTGCTCGACGGGTTGGCGATGCAGTACGAGACGGGGGCACGGGGAGCATGGGCCAGGCAGGAGACGACGAGCGGCTCGTAGCGGCGGTACGCGCGGGGGACGCGGAGGAGGTCCGCGCCCTGGTGGAGGCGGGTGCGGATCCCGACGCGCGGACCGAGGACGGGCTGCCCGTCGTGTGCGCGGCGGTCGCGGCCTACGAGGCCGAGACCGCCCGCGCTCTCGTGGAGGGCGGCGCCGACCCGGACCGGAAGCTGCCGGACGGCACGACATCGCTGTACCGGGCGATCGACGGAGGCTCTCCGGCCGTCGTCGACGCCGTCCTGGGACCCGAACCCCTGCTGCGGCTCCCGGCGGCCGCGCGGGAACGTCTCCTCGCACTCGCCCGCCGCTGGTACGAGTCGGGCGTGGAGGCCGAACTCCGGCGCGCGCCGGGCGCGTCGGGCCCCGCGCGGACCGTCCTGGTCGAGGACTCCGAGGATTCGTTCGTACGACAGGTGACGCTCGGCACCCGGACCGCACGGGACGGGCACGGCGCGATCCTGACCTCGCTGGAACGGGCGTTCCGTGTCCTGACGCCCCTGGACACGCTGGTGACCCGGGCGGTGACGCCGCCCGACGCGGGCTGGGATCACCCCGCCTGGTCGGGGGCGCGGTTCGTGCTGCTCGAGCGGCGCACCCGCGAGACCTGGTCGGCGCTGGCGGCCTACCGTCATCACCCGGACCCCGTCCGTCGCCGCTTCGCGGTCGAGACCCTGTGGAGCGTCTCCGTCTTCGGTTCGAGCCACGGCGGCTCCTACGAGAGGGACACCGCCGAACTCCTCGCCGACTGGGCCCTGGAGGAGCCTGACGACGACGTTCTCACGGTGATCCTCCGCACCTTCAACCTCCTGGGGCACCCCTGCCACGAGGAGCTCGGCCTACGGTTCGCCGGCCACGCGCACCCGCCCGTCCGTGTGGAGGCGGCGTGCGCCCTGGCGAACGAGCGCGCTCCCCACACACCGGCGGCCCGGGCGGCGCTGCTCGGCCTCGCGGGCGACCCCGACGCCCTGGTACGCGCCGCGGCCGGCGAGACGCTGGCCGACGGGCACGACCTCTCCGACGAGGTCACCGGAGCCCTGCTCGCCCTCGTCGGGGACCGGGACGCCGACGTGCGCGGGAAAGCCGCGGCAGCGCTCGCCAACAGCCGGGACCGGTCACCCGCGGCCGCGGCGGCGCTGTGGGCGCTGCTCGACGAGGACGATCAGTCGCTGCGGCTCGAGGGCGCCTTCGGGCTGGCCCGGCGCGACGATCCGCGGACGGAGGAGGCGTACCGGCGGGTGGGGCCGCTGGTCGGTCCGCTCGCCGGCCCGGAATCCGAGCACGATCACCGGCCCACGGAACTGCTCCACCACCGGTGGCGCCTGGAGGACCGTTCGGCGACCGCCGAGACATGAGTGCGGCGCTCTGCGCCGACAGGATGACGATGCAGTACGAGACGGGGGTACGGGGAGCATGGGCCGGGCAGGAGACGACGAGCGGCTCGTAGCGGCGGTGCGGGCGGGGGACGCGGAGGAGGTCGAGCGTCTTCTCGGCGCGGGCGCCGACCCGGACACGGTGGCGGAGGACGGGCTGCCGGTGCTGTGTCTGGCGGTCGCCGCGTACGACGCGGAGGTCGCCGAGGTCCTGGTGGAGGGCCGGGCCGACCCGGACCGGGTGCTGCCGGACGGCACGACCCCGCTGTCGCGGGCGGTCGACGGCGGCTCCCCCGCCGTCTTCTACGCCGTCCTGGAGCGCGACCCCGGGACACGGCTGCCGAAGGCTCAGCAGGAACGGCTGCTCGGACTCGCCCGCTCCTGGTACGAGACCGGCGCGGAGGCCGAACTGCGGCGCAGGACCGGCGACTCGGGGCCTGCCGAGACGGTCCGGATCCGGGACGACGAGTCCGACACCGTCGACCAGGTTTCGCTCGGCGGGCTGACCGTCCGCGCCGGGCACGGAGCGATCCTGACCACGCTCGAGCGGTCCTTCGGTGTCCTGACACCGACGGAGGTGCTGATGGAGCGGGCGCTCGCGGACCCGGACCCGGAGCACGCGGACCGGTCGGCCGTCCTCCATCCGCTGGGCCTGCGGCTGGACCGGGAGTCCTGGTCGGCGGTCCTCTCCGCACGCCACCCCTCGGAGCGCGACCGCAGGCTGTTCGCGCTCCAGGTACTCCGGTACGCCGGAGTGCTCGGTCTCCTGGGCGAGACCCGATTCGAGCGCAAGGAGCCGGCCGCCCTCCTCGCCTCCTGGACGGCCGACGAGAGCGACCCGAAGGTCCTGTGGGAGATTCTCGACGCCTACATCGGCCTCGGCCACCCCGAGGAGGAGGCGATCGGCCTCCGGCTCGCCGGCCATGCCGACCCCGACATCCGCGCCTCGGTCCCCCTCGCCCTCGGTGGTGACGAGGGCGCGTCCCTGGGCGCGGACGCCCGCCGTGCCCTGTTCGCGCTCACCCGGGATCCGCATCCGAACGTGCGCGCGTCCACCTCCGAGGCCCTGAGCCACTGGCAGCAGCGCTTCACCGAGGCAGGGGAGCCGGCCGAGGCCGCCGAGTTCGCGGAAGCGCTGCTCGCCCTGGCCCGGGATCCCGATCCCGGCGTCCGGGGCGGCACCGCGGCGACATTCGCCACGGGCCCGGACCGCTCCCCCGCCGTGGCCGACATGCTGTGGCGGCTGCTCGACGAGGACGAGCAACTGGTGCGCCTGGAGGCCGCGTACGGGCTCGCGCTGCGCGACGATCCGCGCACCGAGGACGCGTACGAGCGGGTGGGACGGCTCCCATGGGAGGCGCACTGGCTCGCCGAGGACCACCGCCTGCTCGCTCTCCACGCCTACCGGTCGCGCCACCGGGACGGTTTGGCGGACGCCGAACTGTGAGTGCGGCACCCTGGTGCCATGGCCGCCAAAGACCTCGCCGCCCTCGCGGCGCTCCTCGCCGACGAGACCCGCGCCGCCTTTCTCCTCGCCCTGCTCGACGGGCGGGCCTGGACCGCGGGGGAGTTGGCGCGGCACGCGCGCGTGGCGCCGTCCACGACCAGTGAGCACCTCGGGAAGCTCGTCGCGGGCGGGGTGCTCGCCGAGGAGCGGCAGGGGCGGCACCGGTACGTGCGCCTCGTCGACGCCGGGATCGCCCACCTCGTCGAGGACCTGGCCGCCCGCTCCGAGCCCGCGCGGAAGCCGCCGCCGCAGTCGCTGCGGGCCGCGAGCGCGGGGCAGGCGATGGCGCGGGGGCGTACCTGCTACGACCATCTCGCCGGGCGGCTGGGGATCGCGATCACCGAGGCGATGACCGTGCGCGGACTGCTGCGGCAGGACACCGGGTTCGCGCTCACGGACGCGGGCGTGGAGTGGTTCGGGGAGCTGGGAATCGCCCTCGCGGCCAGGGGGCGGCGGCCCGTCGCCCGCGGCTGCCTCGACTGGACCGAGCGGAAGCCTCATCTGGCGGGGATCGCGGGCGCGGCGCTCTGCCGGCACGCGCTCGACGCCGGCTGGTGCGTACGGATCGGGTCCGAGCGGGCCGTGAAGGTGACCCCGCAGGGCGAGCAGGCGCTGCGGCTGGCC
This sequence comes from Streptomyces sp. NPDC056222, assembly GCF_042264065.1. Classification (NCBI taxonomy): domain Bacteria; kingdom Bacillati; phylum Actinomycetota; class Actinomycetes; order Kitasatosporales; family Streptomycetaceae; genus Streptomyces; species Streptomyces sp. NPDC056222. The sequence continues at coordinate 43,746 of NZ_JBHJTL010000024.1, forward strand.
CTGGGGATCGAGCCGGAAACAATTCGGTGAGCGCCGAAGGGTCCAGGGCATACGGTCGCCCCATGACCGACTCACCCGACTCCCCCGCCACCTCCCGCCTGGCGCTCGCCGCCGCCGGTGTCACCGTCGTCCTGTGGGCCTCCGCCTTCGTCTCGATCCGCAGCGCGGGGGCCGCCTACTCCCCCGGCGCGCTCGCCCTGGGCCGGCTCCTCGCCGGGGCTCTCGTCCTCGGAGCGGTCCTGCTGATACGGCGGGAGGGGCTTCCGTCACGGGCGGCCTGGCCGGGGATCGCGGTGTCCGGACTCCTGTGGTTCGGCGCCTACATGGTGGTGCTCAACTGGGGCGAGCAGGAGGTCGACGCGGGCACGGCGGCGATGGTCGTGAACATCGGGCCGATCCTGATCGCGCTGCTCGGCTCCCGCTTCCTCGGCGAGAAGCTGCCGCCCCGGCTGATCGCGGGGATGGGGGTCTCCTTCGCCGGCGCGGTCGCCGTCGGGTTCTCGATGTCCGGCGAGGGGCACGCCTCCGTCCTCGGCGTGGTGCTCTGCCTGCTCGCGGCCGTCGCGTACGCGGGCGGTGTGGTCGCGCAGAAGCCCGCCCTGGCCCACGGCAGCGCGCTGCAGATCACGACCTTCGGGTGCCTGGTCGGCACCGTGGCGTGTCTGCCGTTCGCCGGGCAGCTCGTCGACGAGGCGAGCCGGGCTCCGCTCCCGGCGACGCTGAACATGGTGTACCTCGGGGTGTTCCCGACCGCCCTCGCCTTCACCACCTGGGCCTACGCCCTGGCCCGTACGACCGCGGGCCGGATGGGCGCGACGACGTACGCCGTGCCCGCACTGGTCGTCGTCATGGCGTGGGTGTTCCTCGGCGAGCTCCCCGGGCTGCTCACGCTCGGGGGCGGGGCGCTGTGCCTGGCGGGCGTGGCGGTCTCGCGCTCCCGGCCGAAGCCTCTGTCGAGGACTCCGGCCGACAGCGTCGAGGCCACGGAAGCCGTCTGACCGGGGCCGTCTAGAAGACGACGAGCGCCCGGCCGCCCTTGCCCGCGAGCATGTTGTCGAACGCGCCCGGGATGCCGTCCAGGGTGATCCGCTCGGTGACCAGGGCGCCCAGGTCGAGGCGGCCGGCCCGGATGTGTTCGGCGAGGACGGGCAGGTCCACGGCCGGGTCGGAGTTCCCGTACACACAGCCGGACAGGGTCCGGCCCCAGTGGAAGAGCTCAAGGGCGTTGAAGGTGACCTGCTGGTCCTTGCCGCCGATGCCGACGACCGTGGTGCGACCGCCACGCCGGGTCGAGTCCCAGGCGGTACGGATGGTGGTGGCGCGGCCGACGCACTCGACGGCCACGTCGGCGCCCTGGCCACCCGTCAGCTTCCGGATCTCCTTGGCGGTGGTCTCGGAGGCGACGACGTACTCCGTCGCCCCGGCGGCCCGCGCCAGGGCCTCCTTCTCGGGCGACACATCGACCGCGATGATCGGCGAGGCACCCGCGATGCGGGCGGCCTGGAGGGTGGCGAGGCCCACGCCCCCGACACCGAAGACGACGACGGACTCCCCCTCCCGGACCCGCGCCGAGTGGTGGATCGCGCCCCAGCCGGTGAGGACGGCGCAGCCGAGGAGGGCCGCGTCCGTGAGCGGGACCCCGTCCGGGACGGGCAGGACGCAGTTCGCCGCGACCACGGTCTCCTCCGCGAAGGCGGCCACGTTGAGACCGGGGTGGAGGTCGACGCCGTCCTCGGTGGTGGCGTACACGCTCCCGGCGCCGGTCAGCGCGTGGGCGCAGAGCCAGACCTCGCCGAGCGAGCAGGGGTGGCAGGTTCCGCAGGACGGCGCCCAGTTGAGGACGACGCCGTCGCCGGGGGCGACGTGGGTGACGCCCTCGCCGACGGAGACGACCGTACCGGCGCCCTCGTGGCCGAGGACGGCGGGGACGGGCACCCGCATCGTCCCGTTGGAGAGGGACAGGTCGGAGTGACAGACCCCGGCGGCGGCGAGGCGCACCCTGACCTGGCCGGGGCCGGGCTCGGGCAGTCGGATACCGGCTATCTCCAGCGGAGAGCCGACGGCGGGCAGGAAGGCGGCGCGGACCACGCTCATGACGCGTCTTGCTCCTCAGGGGGTCGGAACAGGCTCGGAAAGGACTCGGAGCAGGCTGGGAACGGGCTCGGAGCCGGCTGGGAACGGGCTCGAACACGCTCAGCGGGACCGGAGCGGGTCGGAACCGGCTCGGAAGGGCTCAGAACTGGAGGGACTTGGTCTGGAGGTACTCGGCGAGGCCGTGCGCGCCGAGTTCACGGCCCACGCCCGACTGCTTGTAACCGCCGAAGGGCGCCAGCGGATTGAAGCGGCCGCCGTTGATGTCGACCTGACCCGTGTCCATCCGGCGGGCGAAGGCGACGGCCGCCGCCGGCTCGCCCCAGACCGCGCCGGCGAGCCCGTACACGGTCCCGTTGGCGATGGCCAGGGCGTCCTCCTCGTCCTCGTACCGCAGGATCGAGACGACCGGGCCGAAGATCTCCTCCTGGGCGATGGTCATGTCCGGGGTGACGTCGGCGAAGACGGTCGGGGAGACGTAGTAGCCGGTCTCGCGCGGCGCCTCGGGGCCGCCCGCGACGATACGGGCGCCCTCCTCGACGCCCTTCTCGATGTAGCCGCGCACCCGCTGCTGCTGCTTGGCGTTGACGAGGGGGCCGACGCGCTCGCCGGGGACGTACTTCTTGACGGCCTCGGCGGCCAGCGCGACGGCCTCGTCGTACCGGTCGGCGGGGACGAGCATCCGGGTCCACGCGCTGCACGTCTGACCGGAGTTGGCCATGACGTTGGCGATGCCGACGGCGACGGCCCTGCCGAGGTCGGCGCTCGGCAGGATGACGTTGGCCGACTTGCCGCCGAGTTCCAGGGCGACCCGCTTGACGGCGCCGCCCGCGAGGGCGCCGATCCGCCTGCCGACGGCCGTCGAGCCGGTGAACGAGACGAGGTCGACGCCCTCGTGCTCGGCGAGCGCCTGGCCGGCGACCGGGCCGAGGCCGGTGACGAGGTTGAACACACCGGCCGGGATGCCCGACGCGTGGACCGCCTCGGCGAAGAGCTGGGCGGTCAGCGGAGTGTCCTCGGCGGGCTTGAGGACGACGGTGCAGCCGGCGGCGAGCGCGGGGGCGACCTTGGCGACGATCTGGTGGAGCGGGTAGTTCCACGGGGTGATCGCGCCGACGACGCCGACGGGCTCGGAGTAGACCGTGGAGTTGCCGACCTTCTCCTCGAAGGAGTGGGTGGCGGCGAGCTCGGCGTACGAACCGGCGACGGCGATCGGCAGTCCGGCGTGGACCGTGGCCGCCAGCTGTGGCGGCGCTCCGAGTTCGGCGGTGACCGTGGCGGCGATCTCCTCGGCGCGGGCCGCGAGGGCGTCGCGGAGCGCCCCGATCAGCTTGGCGCGCTCCGCCGGCGGGGTGGCGGCCCAGCCGGGGAAGGCGGCCCGCGCCGCGTGGACGGCGGCGTCGACGTCCTCGGTGGTTCCGGCGGGAACATGGCCGATGACCTGCTCGTCCGCCGGGTTGACGACCGGAATGGTGTCGGTGGAGGCGGCGGGGCGCCACTCCCCGCCGATGTACATCGCGTCGTGGCTCTTCATCCGCTGTCTCCTCTGCGCCTGTTCCCGACCTACCGGCCGGTTCGTCGTCCGCGACCCAAACTAGCGCTGATAGTTTTTCGGCGCCAGAGCCTTCTTCCCGCAGCCCCTTCCCTCCCGCCGGCTCAGAAGTCGGCGCGGGTCGGCTCGTCCAGCCGGGCCACGGACTCCTGCCCGAAGGCCTTCTTGTACGCCTCCCTGACCTGCTCGATCCGCGGGTCGTGAAGTCGCGCCTCGGCGGCCGGGTAGAACAGGATCAGCTCGTACGATCGCTCCCGCTCGATGGTGCCGTGCACGTCACGCCACTGTCCACGCCCGTCCTGGACCGTCAGGCCGGCCGGGAACCCCGGGGTGACCTCCTTGTCGACGAAGGCCATGAACTGCTGATCGGTGACGTCCGGGCCGCCGTCGGGGCGCTCCGTCCCGAAGAACAGCCGTGTCTCGACATACGCCTTGCCGCGCGTCTGTGCCGTGACGGCGGCAGGGGAGACCGCGTCCTCGCCGAGGGTGGCGTACGCGGCGGGGGCGCCGACCGCGATCAGCAGCCCGGCGGTGGCGACGGCGACACGGCTACGGGTGGTCGGCAGACGGAGGGGCATGGACGCGTCCTTGTGGCTCGGGGCCGGGGGCCCGGGGTTCCTGAGGCTCGGTAACTCCCCAGGAACGGACCGGTTCCACCCTTCCCGGCCGAACCGTCGCGTCGCCGTCCCCCGAACGGAGGACGGCACCGGGTCAGATCCCCCGGGCGATGTCGGTGAGATGGGCGTAGACGACGATGTTCGACGCGTACCCCTTCTTCGGATCGAACGAGCCGCCACAGGTGAGCAGCCTCAGTTCGGGGCGGCCCGTGGAGCCGTACACCTCCCGGTCGGGGAATTGCTCCTTCGTGTAGGTGCGGACCTTGTCGACGGTGAAGACGGCGACCCGGCCGTCGGCGCGGGCGACGCGGACGGTGTTCCCGGGGGCGAGCGAGTCGAGGTTGAGGAAGATGGCAGGCCCGGTACGGGTGTCACGGTGGCCGACGACGACCGCCGTGCCGCTTTCACCCGGGGCCGGGCCGTCCTTGTACCAGCCGACGATCCGGGGATCGTCGGCCGGCGGGGTGCCGAGCCGTCCGGAGGCGTCGAGTCCCAGGCCGAGCACCGGGGCCTCGATGGTGATCGCCGGGACGGCGATGCCGGTGGGGCGCGAGCGGGCCAGGGGCGCGGGCAGCGGATCGGCCTTGGGCGTGGCCGGAGCCCCGGGCCGCGGCTGCGCCTTACCGGGGGCCGAGGCCGGGGGCCGGGGCTGCGCCTTGGGCTTCTCGTCGGGGTGTCGACCGGATCCGGCCGGGGCGGCGGGGGGTTCCGCATCCGCCCCGTGCGCGGCCGGGGCGGCGATCGGCGGGCCGGACGGTTCCTCGTCCTGGGCCCACCAGATGCCGCCACCGGCCAGCGACAGGGTCACCACCACCGTCCGGGTGAGCCGGAGGAGGCGCCGCTGTCTGCGCGTGAAGCGGGACCTACGCGGCGCCATCGGTGCGGCGGCGCGACCGACGGACGAGGATCAGGCCGACCGTACCCGCGAGGGCGGCGGCGATGGCCGAACCGACCCCGAAGGCGGAGCCGTCCGTCCCGGTGGTGTCGGCGCTGCCGCCACCGCCCGCGCCGACCGGTCCCTGCGGGGGCTTGGTGGCGCCGCCACCGCTGCCACCGCTCCAGCCGTTCGCGCTGCTGGTGCTGGACGGGCTCGCGCCGTTGCCGGTGCCGCCGTTACCGGTGCCGCCGTTCCAGCTGCCGGTCCCGCCGGTGGCACTGCTGGTGGCGCTGCCGGTCCCGCCGTTCCAGCTGCCGGTCCCGCCGGTGGCACTGCTGGTGGCGCTGCCGGTCCCGCCGTTCCAGCTGCCGCTGCCGTTGGCCGTCCCGCCGTTCGCGCCGCTGCCGGATGCGGTGCTGCCGTTCCCGGTGCTGCCGTTCCCGGTGGCGCCATTGCCACTGTTGGCCGCGGCCCCCCTGTTGCCGCCATTGCCGTTCGTCGGGGGCGGGCCGGCGCTGTCGTCGCAGTCGACTCTGAAGATCTTGCTCTTCTCCGGGCCCTGCTGGCCCTCCCAGGTCCACTCGACCTTGTACCTGCCGTCGGCGAGCGTCAGATCCGGGCTGATCCCGGACCCCGCGGCGTCGATGGGGATCGAGCCGCTCGTCGTGACGCTGTCCACCGACGGCTGTGGCGTAATGGCCCAGTTGATGCTCTGAAGTCCGTCGAAGTCGAAGGCGGCGAAGTAGAACGTGCAGACGGAGGGATTGTTGACCGGGCTGTTCTCGCCCGTGCGGGACACCTCGCCCGGGCGTCCGGCATGGTGGACCTTGATGTCGCCTTCGTCGCCGGGGGCGGCGACGGCCGCGGGCGCACCGGCAAGGGCGGCACCGCCGAAAGCCATGGTAACCAGCGCGGCGGACAGTAGAGGACGGACAGCCAGAGCGGTCATACGAGGGTTCCTCCAGTCATGAAGACATCAGATGATCAACCGATAATCTGACTTTCTGTCATGAGAGGAATACGGAGGGTGGCAGCAACGCCGCCCACCCTCCGACTTTCACTCCCCCGGCGGAGGAACCACCCGCCCTCCGCCGACCGCGGACTAGATGACCCCGAAGAGGATCCCGGCCGCGAGGACCACCAGCGAGGTGAGCGCCGCCCACTTCACCGTGAACCTGGTGTGGTCGCCGAACTCCACCTTCGCCATGCCGACGAGGACATAGACGGCCGGAACGAGCGGGCTCGACATGTGCAGGGCCTGGCCGGCGATCGAGGCGCGGGCGATCTCCAGCGGGGACACGCCGTGGGCCGCGCCCGCCTCGGCGAGGACCGGCAGGACACCGAAGTAGAAGCCGTCGTTCGACATGAAGTACGTCAGCGGCAGGCTGAGCACGCCCGTGACCAGGGCCATGTGCGGGCCCATGCCCGCAGGGATGGCACCCACGAGCCAGTCGGCCATGTGCTTGACCATGCCGGTGCCGGTGAGGACGCCGGTGAACACGGCGGCCGCGAAGACCATGCCGGCGACATTGAGGACGTTGTCGGCGTGGGCGGCGATCCGGGCCTTCTGATCGGCCATGTTCGGGTAGTTGACGGTGAGCGCGAGCGCGGCGCCGAGCAGGAAGAGGACCGGGATCGGCAGCAGTTCGAGGATCATCGCGGTGAGCAGCGCGACGGTGAGGCCGGCGTTGAACCAGTACAGCTTGGGCCGCAGGGTCGGGCGGTTCGGGTCGAGGCCGGGGAAGCCCTCCTCGGAAGCCCCCTCGGGCTGCCCGGGGGCGGCACCGGGCCGTCCCAGGGTGTCACCGGCACCGCCGGAGCCGCCGGACGCCTTCGAGGTTTCCGTACCGGCCCCGGCCTTCACCAGGACGGTCTCGGTCTGCGTCGGCTCGAGAACCTCGTCCAGGGTGAGGTAGCCGATGCGCTTGCGCTCGCGGCGACCGAGGACGTACGCGAGGAGGAAGACGAAGAGCAGGCCCATGCCGAGCGCCGGGATCATCGGGACGAAGATGTCGGCCGCGTCCAGCTTGAGCGCGGTCGCGGCGCGGGCGGTGGGGCCGCCCCAGGGCAGGGTGTTCATGACGCCGTTGGCGGTGGCGGCGACACCGGTCATGACGACGAGGCTCATCCCGAGCCGCTTGTAGAGCGGATACATCGCCGAAACGGTGATCATGAAGGTGGTGGAGCCGTCGCCGTCGAGCGAGACGATCGCGGCGAGCGCCGCCGTACCGACCACCACACGCACCGGGTCGGCCTTGCAGAAGCGCAGGATGCCCCGGACGATCGGGTCGAAGAGACCGACGTCGATCATCACGCCGAAGTAGACGATGGCGAACATCAGCATCGCCGCGGTGGGCGCCAGCTTGCCCACGCCTTCGAGGACGTAGTCGCCGAGCTGGGCTCCCTGCCCGACGACGACGCAGAACAACGCGGGAATCAGCACGAGCGCCGCGATCGGCGACATCTTCTTCATCATGATCAGGACCAGGAAGGTCGCGATCATGGCGAAGCCGAGGACGGTCAGCATGGAGGACACCTCACGTTCACCTTTGAACTCCCACCGGGGCGGCTCCCACCGGTGCGGCGTTCGGATGACGTTAGGTGCCCCCTTCCGCGGTTAACAAGATGTCGACGCGTGAGCAATACGAGCAAAACCCCAGGTCACGGCAGGGGTGACAGCTCCACGGGGAAGCCGTTGAGCACGGCGGTGCCGGACAGCGGGTCCAGCCGGGTGCCGTCGAGGAGCTGGTTCACATTGACCCCGGGGCGTGCGGCGGCGACCGCGAGGCGGGTGCCCGGACGGTCGTGGCCCCAGCCGTGCGGCAGGCTCACCACCCCGTTCCGTACGGAGTCGGTGATCTCCACCTCGACCTCCAGCTCGCCGCCCTCGGCCGCGATCCGCGCGGGCTTGCCGTCGGCGAGGCCGAGCCGGTCGGCGTCGTCCGGGTGGATCTGGAGGGTGCACCGGTTCGAGCCGCTGTTGAGGGACGGCGCGTTGTGCAGCCAGCTGTTGTTGGAGCGCAGATGCCGCCGGCCGACGAGGACGAGGCCGCCCGGTTCGGTGTCGAGGGCGGCGCGCAGCCGGGGCAGATCGGCGGCGATCGGCGTGGGCAGCAGCTCGACGCGTCCGCTGCGGGTCTTGAGGAGCCCGGGGAGGCGGGGCTTCAGCGGGCCGAGGTCGATGCCGTGGGGCGCCCGGCGGAGGGCTTCGAGGTCCAGGTCGTACGGGCCGAGGCGCAGCATCATGTCGAGGCGCCGCTCGGGCCCGGTCACACCGCTCAGTCGGGCCGCGACGGCCTTGGGGTCGGCGCCGTGGACGGGCGAGTGCTCCTGTGCGACGGCCTTGGCGAGGGTGGTGTCGATGGCGAGGTCGTCGACGGCCGAGGGCGGCGCGCCGTGCATCCCGGCGACGGCGAGGATCAGCCGGGCGTGGATCTCGCACTCGTCCATGCGTCCCTCTTCCAGAGGGACGGCGGCGGGCGTGAAGCGGGCCTGGTTGCGGACGGCGAAGTTGTTGAAGGCGAAGTCGAAGTGCGCGCTCTGCGAGGGTGGCGGCGGGGGCAGCACGACATCGGCGTGGCGCGTGGTCTCGTTGAGGTACGGGTCGACGGCGACCATGAAGTCCAAGGTGCCCAGGGCCGCGTCGAGACGCGTGCCGTCGGGTGCGGACAGGACGGGGTTGGCGGCGACGGTGATCACGACCCGGATACGCCCCTCCCCCTCCGTCTCGATCTCCTCGGCGAGGGCGGCCATCGGGATCTCGCCCTTGGCCTCCGGGTGACCGGAGACACGGCTGCTCCAGCGGCCCAGGGCGAAGCCCTTGCCGGATCCCGCCGGGCGGGGCGCGGGGGCCGTGGCGGCGAGCGGGAAGAGCGCGCCGCCGGGGCGGTCCAGGTTGCCGGTGAGGACGTTGAGGACGTCGACGAGCCAGTTGGCGAGCGTGCCGTACGCGACGGTGGAGCTGCCCATGCGGCCGTAGACGGCGGCCGTCGGTGCGGCGGCCAGTTCCCGGGCGATGGTGCGGATGGTGTCGGCGTCCAGGTCGCAGGCGGTGGCGACGGCCTCGGGCGTGAAGTCCCGTACCGCTTCCCGTACCTCCTCCACTCCCTCGACGTGCTCGGTGAGCGCACCGAGGTCCGTGAGGTCCTCGGCGAAGAGGGTGTGGACGAGTGCGGCGAGGAAGAAGGCGTCGGCGCCGGGGCGGATGGCGACATGGCGATCGGCGAGCCGGGCCGTGCGCGTACGGCGCGGGTCGACGACGGTGAGGGTGCCGCCGCGCCTGCGCAGCGCCTTGAGCTTGCCGGGGAAGTCGGGGGCGGTGCAGAGACTTCCGTTGGAGTCCAGGGGGTTGGCGCCGAGCATCAGGAGGTGGTCGGTGCGGTCCAGGTCCGGTACGGGGATGGCGAAGGGGTCGCCGAAGAGCAGTCCGCTGGAGACGTGCTTGGGCATCTGGTCGAGCGTGGAGGCGGTGAAGAGGTTCCGCGTGCGCAGGGCGCCGAGCAGCAGGGGCGGGTAGAGCGCGCCGGCCATGGTGTGGACGTTCGGGTTGCCGAGGACGACGCCCACCGCGTTCGGGCCGTGCTCCTCGATCAGGGGCCGGACGCGGGCGGCGATGGCGTCGAACGCCTCGGTCCAGGTGGCCTCCTGGAGGATGCCGTCCTTGCGGACGAGGGGGCCGGTGAGCCGGTCGGGGTCGGCGTCGACCTCGCCGAAGGAGGCGCCCTTGGGGCAGATGAAGCCCTGACTGAAGACATCGTCCCGGTCCCCGCGAGCGCCGGTGACACGGGAGCCGTCGAGGGTGAGGGTCAGCCCGCAGGTGGCTTCGCAGAGCGGACAGATACGCAGGGCGGTGGACATGGCGGGCTCCCTGGGGCGGCGGCTGTGACGCGCGGGCATCAGCGAGCATACCGACCGGTACGCACGGTGGGGAGGGTCATGTCAGGGACGGCGCGAGATAGGCGTAGAGAAGCTCGCGGATCTCCGCGACGAGCCCCGGGTCCCCGGACGGGGCCGTGCGGAAGGCGAGCTGGAGCAGCGCGTCGGCGGCCTCGACGCCGACCAGCACCTTGCGGCGCAGGACGTCGTCGGTGGTACGGCCGAGATGGTCGGCGAGCAGGCCGCAGAGGCGGTCGGCGACGAGGTGGTTGGCATCCTCGCCCGGCCCCTCGCCCGCGGGCGGGGCCGGGACGCCGAAGTCGACGAGCGCGAAACCGGGGACCGTGCGCTTCATGGCGATGTACTCGTCCAGGACGCCGTCGATCGCGCTGTACGCGTCGACGTCTCCGGCCGCGGCGAGCCGGGCGGCGATCCGCTCGGCGTAGCGGTCGAGGTTGCGCTGGGCGAGGGCGTCGGCCATGGCGCGCTTGTTGCCGAAGAAGCGGTAGACGGAGCCGATGGGGACACCCGCGCGGACGGCGACGGCGCGGGTGCTCAGCTGCTCGTAGCCGGTCTCGTCGAGGAGTTCGGCACAGGCGTCGAGGATCCGGGCGAGGCGCTCGGCGCTGCGCTGCTGGACGGGGGTGCGGCGGAGTGAGGGCGGGGGCACGGGGTCCATGATGCCGCTCCGATCCCGGTTCGGGTCGGGAGATGCGCGGGTCAGGCGATGAGCAGGCCGATGCCGCCGAGGGTGTACGCGATCATCAGCGCGAACAGCGGGAGTTGCCCGGCCACCGCCCGGGCGGGCGGGAAGAGGCGCACGGAGCGGTCGTGGGCGGCCACGACGCCGAGGACATGACCGGTGACGATCGCGGCGACCTGGAGGGTGGCGAGGCCGCCGGGGCTCAGGGGTGGGGCGGGCGCGGCGGCGTTGTCAGTGCCCGCTGCCATCATGACTGTACGTGACCCTTCGGTGACGAAGAGTGTGAAGTAGTGCGCGACGAGATAGCCGAGGGCGATCGGCAGGAGGGAGTGGGCGAAGGACGTGAGGGGGCGGGCGAGCGTGCGGGACATGAGGCGCAGGGTGCCGGCGCACAGGGCGTAGAGGACGGCGACGAGGGCGACGGCGGCGAGCAGGCCGAGGGTGGCGGTGAGGGTCGGGCCGAGCGCGGAGGTCTGGAGGGTGGTGACCCAGCGGGGGTTGTCGGAGATGCCGTCGTAGGCGGTGGAGCCGAGGAGGACGCAGACGGTGGCGACGAGGCCGGGGGTCTGCGGGGTGGAGTCGAGGCCGTCGAAGGGCGAGCGCAGGACGAGTCGGCCGTCGGCGCGGCGGCCGAGCGGGGAGAGCCGGGCGAGGAGCGAGGAGTAGGCCTCGAAGGGGTCGGCGTGGGCGAACCAGTCGGGGCCGTGGCGGGCGGCGCCGAGGAGGCCGGTGGCCGTGAGGACGGCGAGGAATGCCAGGAGGGTGGTGGTGGACGCGGGGTCGGGGGCGGCGAGTTCGAGCCAGGCGAAGAGGAGGAGTCCCGCGGCGGCGGGGCGGATGCCGAGACCGGCGGGCACGGGGCGAGGGGCCCGGACCGCGGGGAGCAGGGCGTGGAGGGTGCGCAGGGGGTTGAGGAGGCGCCAGACGGGGCCGAGGAGGAGGGAGGCGGGGACGAGCCCGACCCACAGCAGGACGTAGACGGCGCCGGGGGCGGGGTTGCGGTCGGGGTCGTCGGGCCCGAGGAGGAGATGGAGCAGGACGGCGAGGCCGGCGCCCGCGCCGACGAGACGGAGGGCGGTGCGGGTGGCCGGGGCGTCGGCGAGGCGCTGGACGGCGGCGGGCAGGGGGCGGCCCGCCCGGTCTCCGCGGAAGCGGGAGGAGGACCAGAGGAGGCCCAGGGCGAGGAAGGAGACGAAGAGCGCGGCGAACGCGCCGGCGTAGGCGTAGAAGGGCGAGAGGGGGAGGTCGTGCTGGGAGCCGACTCCGTGGGCGAGGAGGCGCGCGGGAGTGGTCACCGGACGACGAGTTGGGTCAGCAGGAGTCCGGACTCATGGGTCTCGACCTCGAAGAGTCCGGTGCGGTCGGCGGTCAGGGTGAGGGAGGCGGGTTCGCCGGGGGCGAGGGGCAGTTCGCGGTCGTAGCCGTGGACATGGAGGGTGTCGGCGCGGTCGCTGGTGACGCGAAGGGTGATGCGCTCGCCCTGCTTCAACTCGACGCGGGAAGGGGGTGGTTGTACGGAGGTGCCGGAGACGGTGATCGCGACGGTCCGGCCGGCGGCTGTGGCGGTGGCGGTCGGTGTCGCGGTCGCGCCCGCGGTGGGCGCGGCGCCGGTCAGGGGGACGGTGGCCTCGATCGGCCTGCCCGCGACGGCCCAGACGGTGTGGTCGTCCGCGTGGAGGCGGACGGTCACGGTGCGCGCACCGGGCGGGATGTGGTGCCAGGGTCCGTAGACCCGGCCGGCCTCCTTGCCGTCGACGAGGAGCCGGGCGTGCCCGCGGCCCGGGATCGCGGCGCCGCCGACGCTCTCGGGGGTGAAGCGGAACCTCTCCACGGTCAGATGGACGTTCCAGCCGCCCTCGGTGTCGGGCCGCGCATCGGCCCGTACGGCGGGGGCGCCCGCGGCGGGCACCTCCCGCAGCCGGTGCCCGGCCTCGTCCTTCGCCGGGAGCAGCGTCCCGCTGCCCCCGGTCGCCTCCTGGTGGCTGGTGCCCGGCTTGTGATGCGTGGTGGCCCGGCCGCCGCACCCGACGGCGAGGGCGACGGCGAGAACGATCCCGCCGAGGGCGGCCGCACGCCGGGCAGCGGTCCCGCCGCGGGGGGCCGAGGCGCGGCCGGCCGAGGCGCGGGCGACTGCTCCCCCGCCGACCCCACGCGCCGCGGCGCCTCCCCGGCCGGCCCCACGCACCGCAGGCCCCCCACCGGTCCCACGCGACGCGGCGCCCCCCTGGCCGGTCCCACGCATCGCAGGCCCTCCCCCGCCGGTCCCACTCTCAGATGCCCTTCCCCGGCCCGCCCCCCGCACGGCGGCACCCCCTCCGGTCCTGCGCAGTGCGGTCGCCTCGGTCGTCGCGGGCGTGCCGGTTGTCGGCTCGGCGCTCATGCCCGGCCTCCAGCGGTCTCGGCGGCCTCGTCCTGCCGTGCGGGCGGGGCGACGGAGGCCGGTGGGGTGCGGCGGCCGGCCGCCACCACGGCCCAGAGCACCCAGAGCACGGCGAGGAGTCCGCGCAGCCAGGCCGGGCTCAGCGGGATCCAGGGGATCATCAGGACGGCCTTGTCGAAGGCGTCGAGGAGGGTGAGGGCGCCGAGGGCGAGGGTGGTCCAGGCGAAGGCGGGGCGGGCCGGCCGCAGGGCCAGGCCGAGCGCCGTCCACCAGGCGCCGACGAGCAGCAGCGCCAGGGCGGGGACGGGGCCCGAGGACAGGCCGAGGGTCGAGCCGGCCACGTCCAGCGCCAGGCCCACGAGGCCCACGAGGGTCGCCGCGCCCGCGAGCCGGCTGCCGCGGAGCCTGCGCCACCACAGGACACCGCCGACCAGGGCGAGGACGACCGCGACCGCCAGGGCGAGCTGGGTCTCGACGCGCTGGATGCCCCGCGCCCCGTACCAGTCGCAGCCGGCCGGCAGCCGTCGCGCCTGGACGTTGTAGTCGGCGCAGACGAGAAGGTGGGCCAGCTTGGCCGGTTCGCCGACGAGCCGGTCGGTGTTCCCCGAGACCTCGCCCCGCCGCGCCCCGCACGCGGGCAGGGCGCCCGGGCTGGACGCCCCGGCGTCGGCCTGCCAGCAGTTGCCGCCGCCCTGGCCGTCCCACCACACGTCCGCGCGGTTGGGGCGGGAGGCGCCGGAGCGGTCGACGCCCAGGTGGTTGCCGGCGTAACGGTTGTGGTGGGAGGTGTCGGTCTGCTTGCCCCAGTCGGACTCGCCGCGGATGAAGGCGGGGACGGCGCTCAGGAAGAAGGCGGCGCGCTGGTGCCCGTACACCCAGTTGTTCTCGTACAGGTTCCAGTTGCCGCCCGCCGTGATGATGCCGGTGCCGGGTGGCATGGAGATCTGCGGGCAGACGACGCCCTGTTCGTAGCCGCGCTCGACGGGCGGCTTGGCGCAGGTCCCGTCGGCGACGTACCGGTAGTAGTTCTGGTTGTTGTCGTGGATCAGGTTCCGCTCGAAGCGGGCGTGGTTCTGCGGGAGTCCGGGGTGGCCGGGGAAGGCGGAGTCCATCGACGCGCCGCCCATGTTGTGGTCGAACTCGTTGTCGTGGACGTAGACCGAGTCCCCGGCCGTGCCCGAGTAGCCGACCATGTTGTGGTGGCTGCGGCAGCCGGTGATCTCGATGGAGTAGCGCGGGACGTCGTAGCCGCGGCCGTTGTTGATGTCGGAGGCCGAGCCGGGGTAGATGCCGGAGTCCCCGTTGCCGTACGACTCGCAGTTCTTGTACAGGCCGTGGTCGGAGGCGAAGGTCAGGAAGCCGTACTCGTCGTTCCATCGGGTCAGCACATCGTCGATGACGAAGCCGTCGCCGGCGAGCACGTACAGCGAGTTGAAGGTGGTGCGCTGGGCGGTGAAGTTGCGGAAGTAGATCCCGTCGGACTCGTCGGCCCGTATCGCGTTGAGCTTGGTGTACTTGGCGTCGAGGACGACGTCGAGGCGCGAGGCTCCGGTGCCCTCGATCTGGAGGTTCTTCTTGCCGAGGATCGCGACCAGGTTCTGGTTGTGGGGGCACTGCTTCTGCTGCTCGTACGACAGGATCTGGTAGCCGAGCGCGGAGTTCGGCGCCTTGAGCGAGGCGCAGGCGCCGGTCGGCGCGGGCTGCGAGGGCTCCTCCTCGTACAGGCCGGGCAGGACGGCGATGGTCATTCCGGGTCGGTCGACGGCGTCGACGGCCTGTTGGAGATGGCGGTAGCCGGTCCGCGTACAGCGTTCGAACAGGGCCAGGTTCCGGGCCTTCACCTCGGCCGGGAAGCCGGAGACGCGGCGGGTGAAGTCGGCCCGGTCGGTCTTGCAGACCAGCAGATCGGGTTCCCCGGTGCGCAGCGTCGGCACACTGCCGGAGCCGTCGGGGAAGGTGACGGGCCGCTCCTCGTGGGCCTGGGCCCCGGGAGCGGTGACGAGGGCGGCGGCGAGCGCCGCGAGAACGACCGAGAGCGCGACAAGGAGCCTACGGGTCCACGACATGCGCGTGAGAGTAGAGCAATGTTCATCTTTTGGAACCCCTTCTGCACGCATCACGTCGAACCGTGACCCGTTGACGCGAGCGGTCGCGGAATCCTACGGTCATCCATAGGATTCCTTTGCGGGCTCAGGACAGGAGCGGGCGATGACCACGGAACAGCCGACGGAGCAGGCCAGGAAAGTGGCCGAGGCGCTGGACTACAGCACCGGCTTCGGCAACGAGCACAGCTCGGAGGCGGTGCCCGGCGCGCTGCCGCACGGCCGCAACTCGCCACAGCGCGCCCCTCTCGGTCTCTACGCCGAGCAGCTCAGCGGCAGCGCCTTCACCGAGCCCCGGGCGCACAACCACCGCTCGTGGCTCTACCGCATCCGGCCCTCGGCCGCGCACCCGCCGTTCGCCCGGATCGACAACGGCGCGTTGCGTTCGGCACCCTTCACCGAGACCGTCCCCGACCCCAACCGGCTGCGCTGGAACCCGCTGCCCGACCCGGCGCCGGGCACGGACTGGCTTGCCGGCCTGTGGACCCTCGGCGGCAACGGCGACGCCACCCAGCGCGCCGGCATGGCCGTGCACCTGTACCACGCGAACGCGTCCATGGACCGGGTCTTCAGCGACGCCGACGGCGAGCTGCTGATCGTCCCCGAGCGCGGCGGGCTCCTGCTCCGCACCGAGCTGGGCCTGCTCGCCGCCCGCCCCGGCGAGGTCGCGCTGATCCCGCGCGGCGTCCGCTTCCGCGTGGAGCTCCTGGACGAGAGCGCCCGCGGATACGTCTGCGAGAACTACGGGGCGCCCTTCCAGCTCCCCGATCTCGGTCCGATCGGCGCCAACGGCCTGGCCAACGCCCGCGACTTCCGCGCCCCCGTCGCCGCCTACGAGGACGTCGAGGGCCCGGTCGAGGTCGTCAACAAGTACTGCGGAAACCTCTGGTCGGCGACGTACGGCCACTCCCCGCTCGATGTCGTCGCCTGGCACGGCAACCACACCCCGTACGTCTACGACCTGCACCGTTTCAACGTCATCGGGACGATCTCGTACGACCACCCGGACCCGTCGATCTTCACGGTCCTCACCTCGCCGTCCGACACCCCGGGCCTGGCGGGTGTCGACTTCGTGGTCTTCGCGCCGCGCTGGCTGGTCGGCGAGGACACCTTCCGCCCGCCGTACTTCCACCGCAATGTGATGAGCGAGTACATGGGCCTGATCGAAGGCGCCTACGACGCCAAGGCGGAGGGCTTCGTGCCCGGCGGAGGCTCGCTGCACAACATGATGTCCGCGCACGGCCCGGACCGGGAGACCTTCGACAGGGCGAGCGCGGCGGAGCTGAAGCCGCAGCGGATCGACGACGGTCTTGCCTTCATGTTCGAGACCCGCTGGCCCGTCACCGCCACCGGCCAGGCCGCGAACGCCGACCATCTGCAGAAGGGGTACGACGACGTGTGGCAGGGTCTGGAGCGCCACTTCCGGCCGTAGAGTCTCGTAGCCGTCGAGTCTCGTCGTAGTCGTAGTCGTCGTACGGAGAACGCCGTGACCGCCTTCGCTCCCGACTCGCTGGTCCTGAACCGCAAGCTGCCGCTCTGGTATCAGGTCTCGCAGTCGTTGCGCGCCTCCATACTGGGCCGCACGCCCGACGCCTCGCTGCGGCTGCCCACCGAGGAGCAGCTCGCCGCGCACTACGGCGTGAGCGTGCTGACCATGCGCCAGGCCCTCAAGGAGCTGGAGGAGGAGGGCCTGATCAGCAGGCACCGGCGGCGCGGCACCTTCATCGAACCGGGCGCCCGGCGCTCCAGCCCGCGCCGGCTGCTCGGCTCGATCGACGCGATCGTGGCCCAGCAGTCCGGCGAACGGACCACCGTCCTCGGTCACGGCAGCGAGCCGGTGCCGGGCGAGCTGGCCGAGTACTTCCCCGATGTGACCGAGGTCGTCGCGTACCGGCGGCTGCGGCGCGACGGGGAGACCGGCGAGCCGACCAACTGGGCGCAGAACGCGGTACGGCCGGAGATCGCGGCCGGTCTCGACCCCGCCGATCTGGAGCGCTGGCCGATGACGAAGGTGCTGCGGGACGTGATGGGGGTCCGGATCAGCCGGATCACGGACACCGTCGAGGCCCGCCTCGCCGACCCGGAGACGGCCGCGCTCCTCGAGGTGCCGCTGCTCTCCCCGATCCTCCACTACACCGGTGTGACCTACGACGAGGACGGCCGGGTGGTCGACGTGGCCCGGATCCGCTACCGGGGTGACCGGTTCTCGTTCACCGTGACGGTGGAGGCGCACTGAGCCCGCTCGCTAGCATCCGGGGCGTGACCGAAGACGTACCGCTGGACGACGCGCCTCTCCTGGACGAGCTGATGCCGTGGTCCGTCGCGCCGATGCGGCTCGGCCGTTCCTGGATCGTGGCGCCCGACGTCCGGACGCTGCGGGCGCGCTGGGACCGTCTCGTCCAGGCGGAGGGTACCGAGCGCGAGGAGCTGTTCCGGCCCAGCCGGGCGCGTACGCCGTCGAGTTCGGTGGCCGCGCTGCCCGGACAGCGGACCGGCACCGTCCGGTTCGTCCGTGAGTCGGGGCCGTGCCCGGAGCCGGTACGGCTGGCCCATGGCCCGTTCGACGAGCAGTGGCTGCTCCCTGATCACCGGCTCATCGACACCGCCCGCCCGGAGCTCTGGCGGGTCGCCGACGAGCGGCAGCTGTTCGCCGTGGAGCAGGGGTACGTGCCGGGGGCGGCCGGTCCCGCGCTCCTGGTGACCTCGGCGCTGCCCGCCGGCCGCTCCCCCGCGGGACGCCCGGGGCGGATCCGGCCGCTCTTCCGTCGCCCCGGGGGCGAGGAGCCGAACCTCGCACCCGGTCTGCTCCCGCTGCTGAGCGAGCGGTACGGACGGCCGGTCGCCCCGGAGTCGGTACTGGCCTGGGCCGTCGCCGCCGCCCGCCCCTCGGCCGCCGGCTGTCGCGTCCCGCTCCCCGCGGACCCGGACCTCTGGGTCGCGGGCGTGGAGCTGGGCCGGCGGCTCACCGACATCCAGCTGCGGGGCTCCCGTGGCGGCGAGCGGCCCCGGCTGCCCGGTGGCAGACGGCCCTATGTGCGGGCCCCGATCCCGGCGCGGCCGACCGTGCTCGCGTACGAGCCGGAGGAGGAGACCCTGACCCTGGACGACGGCAGGATCTCGCCCGTCCCGGCCGAGGCGTGGGAGTTCCATGTCGGCGGGGTGCGGATGCTCGAGCAGTGGTTCGCGCACCGGACCGCGCCCGCAGAGCCCGGCGGTCTGGAGGCCATCGGGCCGGCGGCCTGGCCGCAGGAGTGGACCTCGGAGCTCCTGGAGCTGATCACGGTCCTGACCCTCCTGGCCCAGCGGGAGCCGGAGCGGGAGGCGCTCACGCGCGGCACGCCACTGACCCGGGCCGCGCTGCGGGAGGCGGGAGTGCTCCCCGTACCCGACGCGGCGCGCCGCCCCGCCTCCGTGCTGGACCATCAGGAGGAGGGGCCGGAGGGCCAGTTCGCGCTGCTCTAGGACGGCGGAACCCGGCCCGGGACGAAGGAATCGAGGACCCGCCCCAGCGTCCGGTCGAAGATCTCGTCGGGGTCGAGGGGACCGACCCCGGCCGCGCCGAACACCGCGGCCAGCCTGGGGTAGGCACCGCCCGCGAGCCGCTCCGCCAGATAGGCCCCGCGCACCGCCTGCTCCTGCTCCTCCGACCAGGGCAGTCCGCGGGCGCGCTCGGCGATGGCGAGTTCGTTGGCGACGATCGTCATGACCGTGCCGTTCACCGTCGCGATCAGCTCCATCTTGGTGCCGCCGGGCAGGTCGAGGCCGTCCAGGCAGGCCAGACACCCCTCCAGGAAGCGCAGCGCGTTGGGGCCGAAGGCGTACCCGGTCGTCATCAGCCTGATCACCCAGGGGTGGCGGCGCAGGATGCCCCGGGCCTCGCGCGCCACGTGGACCATGTCCGCGCGCCAGTCACCGCTCGGAGGGTCGGGGAGGTCGTACTCGCCGCTGACGGCGTCGACCATCAGCTCGTACAGGTCCTCCTTGCGCGGGACGTAGTTGTAGAGCGACATCGTGCCGCAGCCGATGTCGGCCGCGATCCGGCGCATCGAGAGCGCGTCGATCCCGTCGGCGTCGGCGATCCGCACCGCGGCGGCCACGATGTCGGCCCTGCTGTACGCCGGTTTCGGGCCACGGCCCGTGCGCTCGGGGCGCGCCCAGATCACTTCCGGTTCGGCCGCTCGGCCCGCCATTGATCATCACCTCCCCACCATCGTAGTTACGTACACCGTACGTAGTGGGGTATGGTCGAGCCATGACTACTACGTACGCTGTACTTAGTGAGGGTCTGCGGAAACGGTTCGGGGAGATCCACGCGCTGCGCGGACTCGATCTGGCCGTCCCCGAGGGCACGGTCTGCGGGGTCCTCGGCCCCAACGGCGCGGGCAAGACGACCGCCGTCCGGGTCCTGACCACGCTGGTCGCCCCGGACGCGGGCAGCGCGCGGGTCGCGGGACACGACGTGGTGCGCGACCCGGCGGGGGTACGGAGGCGGATCGCGGTCACCAGCCAGTACGCCTCGGTCGACGGGGACCTCTCCGGCGCCGAGAACCTGCGGCTCTTCGCCAGACTGCTGCGCGCCCCGCGCTCCCGCGCCGACGAACTCCTGGAGCAGTTCGGCCTCACGGAGGCGGCCGGCCGGCCCGCCCGGACCTACTCGGGCGGGATGCGCCGCCGGCTCGATCTCGCGGCGAGCCTGCTGGTCCCGCCGCGGGTCCTCTTCCTCGACGAGCCGACGACAGGGCTCGACCCGCACAGCCGGAACGGGATCTGGGACGCCGTACGGGGGTTGGCGTCCCAGGGCACGACCGTGGTGCTGACGACGCAGTACCTGGAGGAGGCCGATCAGCTCGCCGACGACATCGTGCTGATCGACGAGGGCCGGGCCGCGCATCGCGGCACTCCGTCCGAACTCAAGGCGATGATCGGCAGTTGGGCCGAGGTGGTGGTCGCCGACCCGGCGCTGCTCGACGCGGCGGCCGCCGTGCTCGACCAGCTGACCGGCTCGGCACCCGTGCTCGACGCCGAGCGGCGCACGGTCGGCGCGGTGACCACGGACACCACCGTCACCCTCCCCCGGATCGTCCGCGAGATCGACGCGGCCGGCGTCCACATCATCGACGCGTCCCTGCGTCCGCCCACCCTCGACGAGGTGTTCCTGCGCCTCACCGACCGGAAGGAGCTCGCCGCATGAGCGCACTGGTCCACGACGAAAAGGCAGGCGCGCGCGAAGCGCTCTCCGTAGGGGCGGCGGTGGGAGACGGGTGGGCCGTACTGGGCCGCCACCTGCACAAGGTCCGCCGGGCCCCGGCGATCGCCGTCATGACGCAGACCATGCCGATCGTCTTCCTGCTCTTCTTCGGGTACGTCTTCGGCAGCGCGCTCGCCATGCCGGGCACCGAGTACCGGGCGTACCTGGTGCCCGGCCTGCTCGTGGCGACGGCTGCGGGCGGGCTCATGACAGGAATGTTCCAGGCCGCCCAGGACACCCACCGGGGCGTGATGGACCGCTTCCGGACCATGCCGATGAGCCGAGCCGCCGTCCCGCTGGGGCAGGCGCTCGCCGATCTCGTGACGAGCGCGGTCGGCATGGTCCCGATGATCCTGGTCGGGCTCGCGATGGGCTGGCGGATCGAGGGCACCGCTCCGGAGGCGCTGGGCGCCTTCGGTCTGCTACTGCTCTTCCGCTTCGCGGCGACCTGGGTGGGCATCCTGCTGGGCCTCGCCTCGCAGAGCGAGGAGGCGGCCGGCCAGTTGGGCAGCGCCACATTCATGCTGCCGCTGCTCTCGAACGCGTACATCCCGACGGAGAACATGGCCGGCTGGCTGCGGACGGTCGCCGAGTGGAACCCGATCTCGGCGGTGACGACGGCCGTACGGGAGCTGTTCGGCAACGCGACCGTGCCGGCGGACGCCGCCTGGCCGGTGGCGCACCCGGTGGCCGGGGCGCTGCTCTGGTCGCTGGCGCTGATCGCGGTCTTCGCCCCGCTCGCGGTGCGGCGCTACGCCCGCGGGTGACACCGCCCGAGGGCGACGGTGACGAGGGCGACGGTGACGAGGGCGACGGTGACAAGGCGCCGCCCGCAGGGTAGGCAGGGCTGTCATGAGCACTCAGCCACTCCCCCTGGAGGGGATCACGGTCGTGGCGGTCGAACAGGCCGTCGCCGCCCCCTTCGCCACCCGTCAGCTCGCGGACCTGGGCGCCCGCGTCGTCAAGATCGAGCGTCCGGACGGCGGAGACTTCGCACGGGGCTACGACACGGCCGCGCGGGGCCTGGCCTCGCACTTCGTGTGGTGCAACCGCGGCAAGGAGTCGGTGGCCGTCGACCTCAAGGACGCCCGGGGGCTCGCCCTGGTCCGCCGGCTGGTGGCCGGTGCCGACGTCTTCGTCCAGAACCTGGCGCAGGGCGCGGCGGCCCGGCTCGGCCTGGACGCGGCCACGCTCTGCGCAGCGCATCCCCGGCTGATCGCGGTGGACGTCTCCGGGTACGGGCCGGGTGGACCGTACGCGCACAAGCGGGCCTACGACATGCTCGTGCAGTGCGAGGCGGGACTGGTCTCGGTGACCGGGACGGAGGAACAGCCGGTCAAGTCGGGGATTCCGGCGGCCGACATCGCGGCGGGGATGTACGCCTTCTCGGGCGTCCTCGCCGCGCTGGTGCGACGGGGGACGACAGGGCGGGGCGGGCCCGTGGAGGTGTCGCTGCTCGACTCGCTGGCCGAGTGGATGGGGCATCCGCTGCACCACGGGATGCACGGGGGCACGGCACCGGCGCGCACGGGGCTGGCGCACGCCGTGATCGCGCCGTACGACGCCTATCCGACGGCCGACGGGAGCCTGGTTCTGCTGTCGGTCCAGAACGACCGTGAGTGGCGGCGGCTCGCCGAACAGGTCCTGGGCCGACCGGATCTGGCGGACGATCCGGCGTTCGCCACGAACACGGCGCGGGTGGCCGGCCGTGCGAAGACGGACGCGGTGGTGGCGGACGCGCTGGCGCCGCTGACGGCGGCGGAGGCGCTGGCGCGACTGGACGCGGCGGGGGTCGCCTGCGCGCGGCTGAACACGGTCGCGGATCTGGCGGAGCATCCGCAACTGGCGGCGCGGGACCGTTGGCGGTTCGTGGACTCGGCGGCCGGGCCGCTGCGGACCCTGCTGCCGCCGGTCACGTTCCCGGACGGACCCGAGGCCCGGATGGGCCGCATCCCGGCTTTGGGGGAGGACACGGATGCGGTGCTCGGTGAGCTCGGGGTGGGGCCGGTGGAGCTGGAGACGCTACGAGGGGACGGTGTCGTGGCGTGACAGGGCCGCGGGGGTGAGCGGGGTGGGGCAGCCGCCGTCGGGGGTGTGACCACCTAGGACTTCTCCCCCGGGGCTTCGCCCGGGAGGTACCCCCAGGGGGATCCCAGCCCTGCGGATCGGTTGCCCACGACCCCGAAGGAACGCCGGCTAGCCGCGGCTGCCGAAGAGCGAGCGCCGCAGTCTGCGCAGGGGGGCGAAGAGCGAGACGCGCGCGCTCTTGCTACGGCGGCTGTGCGCGACGTCACGCGACGTCAGCTCCCGCATCAGCAGTGTCGCCTCGGCCGCGTCGCGCTGTGGCACGACGGGACCGCCGAGCACCGCGAGATGACGGTCGAGTCGCGAACTGGTCGCACTGCTCCCGCATGTGATGGCAGGCACTCGCGGCCTGCTGCGCATTGCTATCTGTTCCATGTCACTCCCCACCCTAACGAGGGCACCCAGCCCGGGCAGGTTAACCCTATCGCCCCGCTGTGACACTCGTGTATCCCGGCGGCAGGATTCACCGCACTCGTACGGGGGTTGACGATTACTGTCCGAATCCATCTGATTCCAGGGCGAGTTGGACAGCGCTCGAACACCTGGCGAACCGTCATGAACCATCCTGCACGCAAGCCCGTCGGCCGTGGTCGTCCGACGGTGTGTGATCTCCACCACCAAGATCACCTCGGGCTCGGGGCGCGGTGTTCGAAGTGGCCGGGGCGGGGGCAGGAATGTTCCACCGGTGGACGACGGACGGGGACACGCCATGACCGTGATCGCGGGGCGGTACCGACTCCTCGACGTCCTGGGCCAGGGGGGCATGGGCACCGTCTGGCGGGCCAGGGACGAGGTCCTGGCCCGCGACGTCGCCGTCAAGGAGGTCCGCGCCCCGGCCGGGCTGGCGGGGGACGACGAGCGGCGGCTCTACGCCCGCCTGGAGCGGGAGGCGTGGGCGGCAGCCCGGATCTCGCACCGCAACGTGGTGACGGTGTACGACGTGGCCACCGAGGACGGCCGGCCCTGGATCGTGATGGAGCTGATCCGCGGGCTGACCCTCTCCGACGTCCTCGACGCGGAGGGCCCCATGACCCCGCAGCGCGCCGCGGGCATCGGAGCCGACGTCCTGGCCGCACTGCGCGCCGCACACGAGGCCGGGGTGCTGCACCGGGACGTGAAGCCGGGCAACGTGCTGCTCGCCAACGACGGCCGGGTGGTCCTCACCGACTTCGGCATCGCGGCGGTGGAGGGGACCTCCAACCTCACGATGACCGGCGAGCTGGTCGGCTCGCCGGAATTCCTCGCCCCTGAGCGGGCGTTGGGCCGCACCCCGGGGCCCGCGTCGGACCTGTGGTCGCTCGGCGTGCTCCTCTACGCGGCGGTGGAGGGCCACTCGCCGTTCCGTCAGGACACACCGCTGAGCACCCTGCGGGCCGTCGTGGACGAGGAGCTGCCACCACCCCACAGAGCCGGCCCGCTGACCCCCGTGATCGAGGGACTGCTCCGCAAGGATCCGCAGGAGCGACTCCAATCCGCCGAGGCGGAGGGAGAGTTGAGACTGGTTGCGGCGGGCGGCACGCCTCGTTCGGGGCCGGTGCGGTCCGTACCCGCACCCCCGGAGCCGCACGCCCAGGGCAGCCCGACCGGGTCCACCGGGCCGACGCCGCCCCTGCCCCTTCCGCACGGCCCGCTCCCTGACCGACCCACGGGCGGGGCACCGCCCCAGGACCGCCCGAGCCGGGCCGGTACGGTGCTCGCCGCCGGGGTCGCCCTTCTGCTGCTGGCCGTGGGCGGACTGACGTACGCGCTGCTGCGGAACCAGGACGACGACAAGGACCCGGGCGGCGCACCGACGAGCAGCGCCCCGGTGACGAGTTCACCGGCGACCCCCTCGAACCGCCCCACCACGACCGCCCCGAGCAGCCCGCCCACGACGCAGACCACGCCGCCACCGGCGCAGACCCTGTTGGTGCATGTGCGGGCGGTGCGCGACAGCTACAGCGGGGCCTGTCCGCCGCCGGAGACCTCGGCCCCCGCGTTCGCGGGGGTGCTCACCGTGGGGCGCACGCCCGTCTCGGTGGAGTACCGCTGGGCGACGGAGAGCGGTGAGACCTCGGCGACGGACTGGGAGACACTGGAGTTCGCCGCGGACGGCCCCCGGGAGAAGCGGGTCGAGCACACCGAACTGACGTACCGGGCGGACGAGACCCGTCGCGACCGCATCCGGCTCGAGGTGCGCTCCCCGGTCGAGAAGCGCTCGAACTGGGTGGAGTTCTCGGTGACCTGTGAGCAGGCGACCCCGACGGACGGGGCCACCTCCCCGAGCGGGTCAGCTACGCCACAGCCCTGAAGCTGGGCAGGTAGCCGCCGGACTGTCCGGCGGCGGTGGGGTGGTACGACTCCCCGATGTTGAGCCAGTTGACGCTGTGCAGCCACGCCGAGCCGGAGCAGATCTCGTGCCCGGTGAACGAGGGAACGACGCTGGCGAAGGTGTAGCCGTGGTCGGCCGCGCGCTTGGCGGTGGCCGCGTTGAGATAGTCGGCCGCGTCGTTGATGGCGCGGCGCTCGTTCTCGCTCAGCCCGGCGACGCAGCCGCCGCCGAGCTTGTAGAAGCGCGGATAGCCGAGAACGACGACCCGGGCGTTCGGGGCCTTGGCCGCGATGGCCGAATACACCGCGTCGAGCTTCCCGGGCAGGGTGGTGTCGACGTAGCCCTTGGCCTGATTCACACGGTTGATGCAGGACGATTCCGACTGGAGGACGCAGGTGGTCATGACGTCCGCGAAGCCGGCGTCATTGCCGCCGATCGTGAGAGAGACCAGGTCGGTGGCGGTGGAGAGAGGTCCGAGCTGCCCGCTCGTGACATCACCCGTTCGGGCGCCCGAGCAAGCCGTGAAGGCGAACGACGAGGGTGCGTTCGCGTTCTTCCAGAGGACGGGAAAAGCCTTGGTGGAGCGCTTGCAGTCGCCGCTGGCGCTGTCGTAGCTCCCGGCGCCCACACCGGAGGAGTACGAGTCTCCGAGCGCCACGTAGTCGAGCGCTGCGGTTTCGGCGGCCTGCGCGGCTCCCGCCCCGGTCAGGGCGAGGACGGCGCCGAGCATCAGTGAGGACGAGAAAGCCGCGAATCGGGACAGTTTCATGGAACCTCCCTGTAGCAGGATCACTGCGTTACTTGGTAGTAGCAGCGCATCCGGCTCACTGGAAGTGTCCATGCCAAGAATCCTTGGCGAGAAGTTGCCGACCCCTCGTCAGGGACCGTCGAAATCAAGCCAGCTGATGGATCATGTGGAGCCGGCCGCCGCGAACAGTCGAACGCGACCCCAAATGAATTCGCACGGCATTACTCAGAAGTTTCTTTCAACCCCAATGGCAACATTGGGCAAACGGATTGTGAAAATCCGATCGGGACGGTTCCGTATCTGACCGCCGAAGGCTCGCCAATTAGCAGAAACGGGAGTCGTCGATCCAGGACTTGCCATACAGTCGCATTCATCAATACCGTCGTACATCTCACCCGCATCGGTCCATCGGCAAAGCGGCTCAGGGGAGGGCTCTAGCGTCGCGATGGTCCCGGAGCGGGGCGCGGTAGGGGGGTGCTGTGCTCGGCGCACACAGGTGTGTCGCCGAGTCGCGTGCCGCGCGGCTTGAGATGCCAACTCACCCATGCCATATGGCGATTGCTGCCGTGCGGCCGGGGTGAGGACCCCCCTTTCGAACCGGACAGACCACCGGACAGCCCGGGGGCGGGCGGTCCACCGGACGAGAGGGAAACACCAGCCATGAGCTCATTCCTGCGCCCGGCCGTCACCGGCCATGATTCCGCGGACCAGAGCCTGATAGCCGCTCAATACAAGGCGATCACCTCGCATTTGGCGATCACGCCGCCGGTGAGTGTCGTCATCCCCGCGATGAACGAAGCGGAAAATCTTCCCTACGTCTTCAAGACGCTTCCGGACTGGATCCACGAAGTCGTTCTCGTCGACGGGAACTCCACCGACGACACCGTTCGGGTCGCCCGTGAATTGTGGCCCGACGTCAAGGTCGTCAAGCAGGTCGGCAAGGGCAAGGGGGACGCCCTCATCAGCGGATTCGCCGCCTGCACCGGCGACATCATCGTGATGGTCGACGCGGACGGCTCGGCGGACGGCCAGGAGATCGTCTCCTACGTCTCCGCCCTGGTCGGCGGCGCCGACTTCGCCAAGGGATCCCGCTTCGCCAACGGCGGCGGCACGGACGACATGACGCCGGTCCGCCGGCTCGGCAACTGGGCGCTGTGCGCCCTGGTCAACCGGAAGTTCGGCGCCCGCTACACCGATCTCTGCTACGGGTACAACGCCTTCTGGCGCCGCTGCCTCGACGAGATCACCCTGGACTGCACCGGCTTCGAGATCGAGACCCTCATCAACATCCGGGTCGTCAAGGCCGGGCTGAAGGTCCAGGAGGTGCCGAGCCACGAGTATCTGCGCATCCACGGCGTCAGCAACCTCAACGCCGTCCGCGACGGCATCCGGGTCCTCAAGGTCATCCTCAAGGAGAAGGGCGTGAGACGTGCGGCGCGCCGCCGGCCCACCGCGTTCTCCGTCAACATCCCCCGAGGAGAGGCGTCTTGAGCGACCGCCGGTTCTCGGTCGTGATCTGCGTCTACACGGAGGAGCGCTGGGAGGACATCCTCGCGGCGGTCGACTCCGTACGGAGGCAGTCGCATCCGGCGCTGGAGACCCTGCTCGTCGTCGACCACAACGAGCAGCTCCTGGCCCGGCTGACCGAGGAGTTCAAGGACGAGGCGGTACGTGAGGAGGTGCGGGTGCTCGCGAACGCGGGCCCCCGCGGCCTCTCCTCCGGCCGCAACACCGGAATCTCCGCGTCCCGCGGCGAGTTCGTGGCCTTCCTCGACGACGACGCCGTCGCCGAGCGGGACTGGCTGCGGTACTTCGCCGCGGGGTACGAGGACCCGGACGTGATGGCCGTCGGCGGCCGGACCCTGCCCGCCTGGGCTTCGGGAAGGCGGCCGGTCTGGTTCCCCGAGGAGTTCGACTGGGTCGTCGGCTGCACGTACCGGGGTCTGCCGCCGGGACTGGTCCAGGTACGCAATGTGCTGGGAGGAAACGCCTCCTTCCGGCGTACGGCCTTCGACGTCGCGGGCGGCTTCGCCACCGGCATCGGACGGGACGGCGACAAGCGACCGCTGGGCTGTGAGGAGACGGAGCTGTGCATCCGGCTCTCCCAGGCACTCCCCGAGGCGGTGCTGCTGATCGACGACCGGTCCGTCATCCACCACAAGGTCCCGGCCGCCCGCGAGCGATTCGGCTACTTCCGCAGCCGGACGTATGCCGAGGGGATCTCCAAGGCGCTGGTCTCCAGGAGCGTCGGCGCGAACGAGGGCCTGGAGGCCGAACGGCGGTACACCACCCGGGTGTTGCCCGCGGGCGTCGTGCGCGGACTGCGTGACGCCGTGCTCGGCCGCCCCGGCGGCGCGGGCCGGGCGGGCGCGATCGTGGCGGGCGTCGTGGTGGCGGCCGGCGGGTTCGTACAGGGCGCGCTGCGGGTGCGCCGGGGCGGGGCGACGTTCTCCTCGGGCCCGATCCCGACGTGGTCGGACTCGGCATCGGAGGCGGCCGCGTGACCGAACCCGTACCGATCCTGATGTACCACGCGGTGGACCCCCGGCCCGCTCCGGCGACGCACCGGCTGTCCGTCTCGCCCGAGGCGTTCGCCGAGCAGATGGCGGTGGTGGCCGACCAGGGTCTCACCCCGCTCACCACCACCGACCTGGCCACGGCCTGGCGCACGGGCGGAGCCCTGCCCGCGCGCCCGGTCCTGATCACCTTCGACGACGGTTACGAGGGGGTGCACCGGCACGCCCTGCCGGCGCTGGCCAAACACGGCTTCGCCTCGACGCTCTTCGTCTCCACGGGCTGGCTGCGCGGAGCGTACGACGAGGGCGGGGCCCTGGACACCATGCTCGACTGGGACCAGGTCCGTGAACTGGCCGCCGCCGGTACGGAGATCGGCGGCCACACCCACACGCATCCGCAGCTCGACCAGGTCGACGACCGGCGGCTCTGGTACGAGACCCTGCGCTGCAAGGAGATCGTCCGCGAGGAGCTGGGGAAGGCTCCGGTGTCGTTCGCCTACCCGTACGGGTACTCCAACCGGCGCGTCCGGCGGACGGTCCGGGCGGCCGGCTACGCCCAGGCCCTGGCGGTCGGCAACGCGACGGCGCGGCGCGCTCAGGGGCCGTACGCCCTGGCGCGGGTGACCGTCCGGCGGTCCACCGGCATCGAGGAGTTCGAGCGGCTTGTGGAGGGCCGGGCGATCGGGCGCACCTTCGCCGCGGACCGGGCGCTGACCAAGGGGTACGCGGTGGTACGCAGGGCGCGGGGGGCGCTGCGGGCGGCCGGTCGGCAGGCGATCTGACCCCGAGGGTCGCGGTGGCCGCCACCGCCGCGACCCGTGGGATCGTCCCGTTCAAAACACCGTGCACGGAATGCCCGATTGCCGGATCATGGCCGTCATGTCTGCCACCATGCCGCCGTCCGAGCCGCAGCGAGCGCTGCCGATGCGACTCAACGTCGACGACAGCGACTCACCCGCCGACGTCGTCGACGCGCTGTTCCTCGGCCGCTTCGCGACCGGCGAGCAGCCGCACTCCCACAGCACCACCCTGGACCGGGTGAAGCCAGCCGCGACGCTCCTGCCGGCCGGGGCGAAGGTGCTGCGCGCCGCCAAGGACGACGACCGCAGCGCGGTGCTCGCCGAGGGCGAGGGCTGGACCCTGCTGATCTCCCGCTGGAACCGGGGCGCGGACGTCACCGTCACGGCGACCGGGGCGGAGCTGGCGGAGAAGGTCCTCAAGGAGGCGACGGACGGGGCGAAGGACGAGCCCGAGCCACAGCCCGAGAACGTGACGATGGGCTTCTGGTACGTGTCGCCGCGGCGCGGCCCGCACCGTACGACCCGTCAGATCAGTGCGGGGACGTGGGAGGAGATCCGGCCCAACTACACGGCGCCGGTCGCCGAGGCGATGGACCGGCTGATGAAGGTCACCCCGGACGACATCGCGGGGCGGCTGCTGCTGCTCCACGGGCCGCCGGGAACGGGCAAGACGTCCGCGCTGCGCACGCTCGCCCGGTCGTGGCGGGACTGGTGCCAGGTGGACTGCGTCCTGGACCCGGAGCGGCTCTTCAACGACGTCGGCTATCTGATGGACATCGCGATCGGTGAGGACGAGGGCACGGCGAAGGGGCGGTGGCGGCTGCTGCTCCTGGAGGACTGCGACGAGCTGATCCGCGGCGAGGCGAAGCACACGGCGGGCCAGGCGCTGTCCCGGCTCCTGAACCTGACGGACGGGCTGCTGGGCCAGGGGCGCAACGTCCTCGTCGGCGTCACGACCAACGAGGACCTGGAGCGGCTGCACCCGGCGGTGGTCCGCCCGGGGCGGTGCCTGGCGCGAATCGAGGTGGGCGGGTTGACGCGTCGCGAGGCGGTGGGGTGGCTGGGTACGGAGGAGGGCGTGGGTCGCGAGGGCGCGACGCTGGCCGAGCTCTTCGCGCTCCGCCGCGGCACCTCCCCCGCGGCCATCCCGGACTCCCGCACCCCCGAAGCGGGCTTGTACCTGTAGGGGCGGGGTGCGGGATCAACTCCCGTACGCCGCCCGAAGCGCGTCCGTCACCGCCGAGGCCGCCGCCTCGCGGGTCAGGCCCAGACGCCTCGCCTCCGTCGCGTACGTCGCGGCCGCGCTCGCCGCCAGGCGCTCCGCCGCGTCGCCCGCCGCCGCGACGAACGTGCCGTTGCGGCCGCGCGTCTCGATCACCCCGTCCGCCTCCAGCGACTTGTACGCCTTGGCGACCGTGTTCGCCGCGAGACCCAGCTCCTCCGCCAGACCACGTACCGTCGGCAGCTTGTAGCCGACTGGCAGGGCACCGGAGCGGGCGCGCTTCGCGATCTGGTCGCGCAGTTGTTCGTACGGGGCGGTCGACGAGTCCGTGTCCACGGTAATTCGCAATGTCACGGCCCGATTCTGCCCCCGCCCCGGGAAAAAAGGGGAGGCGGCCGCGCCACTTCGGCCCGTACCGTGCGACACCATGACTGTGATCGTCCGTGATGTACGACCTGAGGACGCCGAGGGATTCGCCCGCGTACGGCGCGCTGCCGTCCCGTTCATGCTGGCGAACGCCGCCCAGGTGGCCTTCGACTGGATCCACTCCCATCCCGAAGCGCACGCGCGTCCGCTGGTCGCCGAGATCGACGGTGAGATCGTCGGCACGTCCCAGCTCCGTATCGCGCACGACGCGCCCGAGGCCGGGGTCGGATCGGTCAACGTCTACGTCCACCCGGAGAAGCGGGGTCTCGGTGCCGGCACGCTGCTGGTGCGGGCCTCCGAGGAGCATCTCGCGCAGCACGGCGCGACGGTGCTCTACAGCTGGGTGCTCGACGAGCCGGGGTTCCGTGCCTTCGCCGAGCGGCACGGGTACGCCGCCCGCCGTTCCGCGCACTTCCTCCGCCTCGACCTGACCGCCGGCCTGCCGCCGCTCCAGGAGCCGCCGGCCGGTGTCGAGCTGCGGAGCGCCGCCGAGTTCGCCGCCGATCCCCGTCCGCTCTTCGTGCTCGACGCGCTGACCACGGCCGACGAGCCCGGCGACGTCGGCGCCGAGCTGACGGACTACGAGCACTGGCTGTCGACCACGTGGAACCACCCGCTGTTCGACCCGGAGCTGACCACGGTCGCGGTCGTCGACGGCCGCCCCGTCGCGTTCAGCGCCGCGCAGACCGACGGGCAGGGGCGATACAGCACCGGGATGACCGGCACCGACCCGGCCTTCCGCGGGCGCGGGCTGGCCAAACTCGCCAAGAACCTCTCCCTGCACCGGGCGCGAGCGGCCGGATGCACGGAGGCGTTCACCGGGAACGACGCCGGCAACGAGCCGATGCTGGCGATCAACAAGTGGTTCGGCTACGAAATCTGCGCAACGGAGGTACGTCATGCCCGCACGCTCGGTTGAGGTTGTGCTCGTGAAGGCGGGCCGCACGAAGATCCGCTATCCCGCCGAGGTCCTCACCGACGCCGGCACCCGGCTGTCGGTCCGCGCTCCGTGGGCGGCCGAGGGGGTGCGGGACTTCGGCTTCGTACGGTTCGAGCCGGGTGACATGTTCGTGGAGCACTACTGGCGGGACCGCTGGTACGCGGTGAAGGAGGTCCGTTCCTCCGACGGGACGCTCAAGGGCTGGTACTGCGATGTGACCCGGCCGGCCGTGATCGACGGCGCCGAGGTCGTGGTCGAGGACCTGGACCTGGATCTGTGGGTGTCGGCGGACGGCAGCGAGGTGCTGCGGCTCGACGAGGACGAGTTCGAGGCGAGCGGCCTGGCCGCCTCCGACCCGGAGGCGGCGGCCTGCGCGGTCGCGGCCCTCGACGAGCTCGAGGTCCGTGGCAGGGAGGGCCTGGTCGCCCTGCTCAGCGCAGGGTGACGTCCGAGTCCTTCACGGCGAGGAAGCCGGGCAGCGGAACGCCCAGCGGGCCGGTGGCCGTGAGCTGCATCAGGGTGGCCTTCACCCGGGCGTCCCCCGCGCGGTAGCCGGGCTCCTTCACGACGGCCGTGTTGGACCAGGTGTGCTCCAGGCCGTCGCAGACGGCACGGGTGCCGCCGATCCCGGCGGAGCGTCCCTCCTGGACGAGTGTGCTGCTCACGAAGACCGGACCGGAGCTGTCGTCGAGACAGCGGTACGTGCCGGAGACGGTGACCGTGCCGTCGTCGGCGACGGTTCCGTGGCCGGCGACGGAGAGCTCGTCGCCGGGGCCGGCGTGGGCGGCGGGCGCGGCGGCGGCGACCAGCAGGATGCCGGCGGCGAGGGCGAGGCGGAGTCGCATCGGGGATGTCCCTTCGGGGGTGGGGGGTGGTGTCGCCCGCCAGGGATATCGGATCAAGCCGCCCACTGTCCGAAACTCACCCTATCGGGGGCGAGTTGAAGTGCTTGCGGTAATGAATACGGTCGTACGGGCCGTCCAGCCTCCGTTCGACGACCTCGTAGCCGTACCGCTCGTACATCTTCTGGTTCTCCCACATCATCGCGTTGGTGAGCAGCCGCACCTCGGGGAGTCCGAGTTCGCGGGCGCGGGACTCCACGAAGGCGAGCAGACGGCGGCCGAGGCCCGTGCCCTGTGCGTCGGGGTGGACGGCGATGTTGTCGAGAAACAGGTGGTCGGCCTCGGTCCTGAGGACCACGAGACCGACCACCGGGTCGCCGGCGACGAACACCCTCCCCGCGGCCACGTCCGCCGCGTGGTCCGCCTCCATCGGGGCCGGCACGACGCCGATCCGTTCGATGTAGTGGTGATAGGCCGCGTCGGTCACGGCCTTCACCCGGGGAACGTCGCTCTGGGCAGCGAGCCGGATGTCCTGTGTCATGCCGACACGTTAACGCCGGCGGATGATCACCTTCTTCAACAGGGGCCAGGCAAGGAGGACGGCGATGACGGCGTACACGGTCACCGAGAACGGCGTGTCGACCAGCCCCGTGAGCGACCCGTCGCTGATCTGCAGGGCGCGGCGCAGCTGCTGTTCGGCGGCCGGGCCGAGGATGACGCCGATCACGGCGGGCAGGACCGGCAGGCCGTAGCGCCGCATGCCGAAGCCGATCAGGCCGATGATCAGCAGAAGGACCAGGTCGAGCGCCTCGCCGCCCACCGCGTACGCGCCGACGGCGGCGAAGAAGAGGATGCCGGCGTAGAGGTACGGACGCGGGATGCGGAGCAGCTTGGCCCAGACGGGCGCGAGCGGCAGGTTGAGCGCGAGCAGCAGGACCATGCCGACGAAGAGCGAGGCGATCAGGCCCCAGACCAGGTCGGGTTCGCGCTCGAAGAGCAGCGGGCCGGGCTGGATGCCGTACTGCTGGAAGGCGGCGAGCATGACGGCGGCGACGGCCGTCGTCGGCAGGCCCAGGGTCAGCATGGAGACGAGGGTGCCCGCGGCCGAGGCGGAGGCGGCGGACTCGGGTCCCGCGACGCCCTCGATGGCACCCTTGCCGAACTGGTCCTTGTGCTTGGAGAGCCGCTTCTCGGTGACGTACGACAGGAAGGTCGGGATCTCCGCCCCGCCGGCCGGGATGGCGCCGAACGGGAAGCCGATGACGGGGCCGCGCAGCCAGGACTTCCAGGTGCGCCGCACATCGTCCTTGCCGAGCCACGGACGTCCGACCGGGATGGCCTCCCCCGCGGTGCGGCGCAGATGGGCGGCGACCCACAGGGCCTCGCCGATGGCGAAGAGGCCGACCGCGACGATCACGACGTCGATGCCGTCGGCGAGCTGGAGCGAGCCGAAGGTGAGGCGCTGCTGGCCGGTCATCTGGTCGAGGCCGACCAGGCCGAGGGTGAGGCCGATGAGGAGCGAGGCGAGCCCGCGGATGCGGGAGGAGCCGAGGACGGAGGTCACCGCGATGAACGCGAGGACCATGATGGCGAAGTAGTCGGGTGCGCCGATGTCGACGGCGAGCGCGGCGACGGTCGGGGCGAGGGCGACGAGCAGGAGCGTGCCGATCATGCCGCCGGCGAAGTGGCCGATGGCGGCTGCCGCGAGCGCCTGTGCGCCGCGGCCCGCCTTGGCCATGGGGTTGCCCTCCATGGCGGCGACGACGGCAGCGCTCTCGCCGGGGGTGTTGAGCAGGATCGAGGTGGTGGAGCCGCCGAACATGGCTCCGTAGTAGATGCCGGCGAACATGATGAAGGCGCCGGTCGGTTCGAGTCCGTACGTCACCGGCAGCAGCAGCGCGACCGCCATGGCGGGGCCGATGCCGGGCAGAACGCCGATGGCGGTGCCGAGAAGCACGCCGATCGCGGCCCAGAGCAGGTTGATCGGGGTGAGGGCCGTACCGAAGCCGTCGATCAGGGAGTTCAGTGAGTCCATGGGTCAGAGCACTCCCATCAGCGGGCCGCCGGGCAGCGGAACTCCGAGCAGGTTGTTGAAGACGACGTAGGTGAGGAGGGAGAGTCCGGCGGCGATCAGCGGGTCGCGGTGAAGGTGGCGGCTGCCGAGGGCGTAGGCCGCGCCCCAGAAGAGGAGGGCTCCGGAGACGGGGAAGCCGACCGGTCCGATGAGGACGGCGAAGGCGAGGAAGACTCCGGCGAGGAGCAGGACCGTACGCCAGTCGCTGGGCTCGGAGAGGTCGATGTCCTCGCCGCCCTCGGACTCGCCGCGGCCGCCGCGCAGGACGTCGATCGCGAGGAGGACGGCGACGACGAGCAGGCCGGCGCCGACGAGGACCGGGACGGTCTTGGGGCCGACGGGGCCGCGCTGGGCGATGTCGACGGTCATGGTGAGGGCGTCGGTGAGGACGAGGACGCCGATGGCGAAGAGGAGGAGGCCGACGCCGAGCTCGGAGTGCTCGCGCAGCCAGGACTTCTTCTCCGTGGTCGCCTTCGTCGTCTCCTTGGTCGTCGCTGTGTTGGTCACAGTCCGAGCTCCTTCAGTACCGAGCCGACCCGCTCGTCCTGCTCGGTGAGGAAGGTGCCGAACTCCTCACCGGGCAGGAAGGCGTCGTTCCAGTTGTTCTTCTTCAGCGACTCGCGCCACTCCGGGGAGTCGTGCAGCTGCTTCACCAGGCCGACGAGCTTGTCGCGCTCGGCGTCGGAGAGGCCGGGCGGGGCGACGATCCCCCGCCAGTTGATGAACTCGGTGTCGAGTCCGGCCTCGCGCAGGGTGGGGGCGTCCAGGCCGGGGATCCGCTCGGCGCCGGTGACGGCGAGGAGGCGCAGTTCGCCGGACTCGATCTGGTCGAGGTACTCGCCGACGCCCGAGACGCCGAAGGCGACCTTGTTGCCGAGGATGGAGGCGAGGAGCTCGCCGCCGCCGTCGAAGGGGATGTAGTTGACGCTCTTCGGCGCGATGCCGGCGGCCTGGGCCATCAGCATGGGGGCGAGATGGTCGGGTCCGCCGGGCGAGGAGCCGCCGCCGACGGGCAGCTTCCCGGGGGCCTCCTTCCAGGCGGCGAGGAGGTCCTGGATGGTCTTGTACGGGGAGTTCTTGCCGACCACGACGATGTCCTGCTCCATGGTGAGCCGGGCGATCGGAGTGGTGTCGGCGAGTGTCTTCGGGGTCTTGTTGGTGTGGACGGCTCCGACGACGCCGAGGCCCATGGACATGGCGAGCCGGCCGTTGCCGTGCTCGCCGACGAGCCGGGTCAGCCCGACGGTGCCGCCGGCGCCGGGCAGGTTGAAGACCTCGATGTCGGTGGTGAGGCCGGCGTCCTCGGCGTTCTTGGCCGCGGTGCGGGCGGTGATGTCGTATCCGCCGCCGGGTGTGTTGGGAACCATGAACCGCAGGCCCGGTATCTGGGTGCCGGTGTCGGAGCCGCCGCCGGTGGAGAGCAGGGGCGGCCCCACCAACACCAGCAGCGCGGCCCCGAGCAGGGCGAGGGGGGTGCGCAGAC
Organism: Streptomyces sp. NPDC056222; assembly: GCF_042264065.1. Lineage (NCBI taxonomy): Bacteria > Bacillati > Actinomycetota > Actinomycetes > Kitasatosporales > Streptomycetaceae > Streptomyces > Streptomyces sp. NPDC056222. Next base: position 79,638 of record NZ_JBHJTL010000024.1, read on the forward strand.
GCACGTGTGCCGCCTCTCGATAGGGGATGTGAAGTGGCCCACATGTTGCCTGCGCGTTAAGAAGCTGTCTCTCTTCCGCAATCAACGGACGTTGTGGTCCTTGTGGTCGCGACCTAGCGTGTCGGGGTGACAAAGGTGCTGGTGGTGGACGACGACTTCATGGTCGCGAAGCTGCACAGCCGTTATGTGGCGGCCGTGGACGGTTTCTCCGTCGTCGGGGTCGCGCACAGCGGCGCGGACGCGCTGCGTCTGGCCGACCGGCTGCGTCCGGATCTGGTGCTGCTCGACATCTTCCTGCCCGACATGGACGGCATCTCGGTCCTGCGCGAGCTGCGCGGGGCGGGTCTCGCGGTCGACGCCCTGTTCATCACGGCGGCACGGGACGCCGCCATGATCCGCTCGGCGCTGCGGGCGGGGGCGCTGCACTATCTGATCAAGCCGTTCAATCAGGCCGCCCTGCAGGAGCAGCTGCGGCACGTGGCCTCGCTGCGCACGCGCCTGGACGCGCTCGACGAGGCCCGCCAGGAGGACGTGGACCAGATCTTCGGGACCCGCCCGCCGGGCTCGCGCGAACTCCCGAAGGGCCTCGCAGCGCACACGGCGGAACTGGTGGACGGCATCCTGCGCGCGCACCCGGAGGGTCTGTCGGCGACGGAGTGCGCGGAGGCGGGATCGCTCTCCCGGGTCAGCGCGCGCCGCTATCTGGAGTACTTCGCGGAGACGGGCCGCGCGGAGATCACCTTGCGGTACGGAGGCACGGGCCGCCCGGAGCGGCGCTACCGACGGCTGGGGTAGCGCGCGCCGGGCTCAGGCCGGGGCCTCGTCCTCCTGAAGTCGCCGGGCGATCCACTCACGGGTCTCCTCGTCGACGTCCTCGTCGACGGCGAGAGCGGTGAGCGCGGCGCGGGCGCTGGGGAGTTCGCGGACGGCGAGGAGGGAGAGGGTGGCCCGCTCGACGGCCATCTGCCGGCGGATGTAGAGCGCGGCGAGCTCCGGGAACCAGGGGTCGAGGGCGTCGATGTCGTCGGCGATGCCGCACCAGTTCAGCGCGGGTTCGACGAGCCGGCCGACGATCCGCCACGTCCATGCCTGCGGGAAGTCAGTGGTGTCGAGGCCGTCGGCGGCGCAGGCGGCCTCGACCTCGGCCAGCTGTCCGACGGTGATACGGGGCAGGTCCTTCACGAGTTCGTGCAGGATCTCGTTGCAGTACCAGTCGTCGGGCGGGTACTCGTCGTCCGCGAAGAACTTGTCCTTGAGATGGATGCGCGGCTCCGGCTCGTCGAGCCGTGCGGGCGGCAGCCCGGCCTCCAGGACGCCACGGACCAGGGCCCACCGCTCGGGGGTCTCCTCGTCGGGCCAGTGCCCCCAGCTCCTCGGAAGCGCCCGCAGGCCCTCCCGGAAAAGGGGGGTGTCGTCGGTCATCCGTCCTCCGATCGGCGCCGGGAAGGCGCCCGTTGCCACCGCGGTCGACGCCGACGGCTGGACGCGGCTCCGTGCCGGGCGGGATCGTCCGGCCGGCGTCCGCTTCGAACATGGCCGGCTCTTCGAACGCTCTGAAATGATCGCAGCGTGACAACCGACTCCCCGCAGGTCCGCATTCCCACTCCCGACGGCGGTCGACTTCGGGCTGAGCGCAGCGGCGCCGGAAGCCCGGTCGTGCTCCTGCACGGCGCCGGCATGGACTCCCGCCTGTGGGACGCCGTCGTTCCCGAGCTGGCCCGCCACCACGACGTGATCCGTTACGACGCCCGCGGGCTGGGAGGCTCCACATCTCCGGGCAAGCCGTTCAGCGACGTCGAGGATCTGCGCGCCGTCCTCGACCACTTCGGCCTTCGTCAAGCCGCGCTGGTCGGGTTGAGCATGGGCGGGGAGACCGCGCTGGACTTCGTCCTCGCCCATCCGGAGCGCGTCACCGCCCTGGCCCTGGTCGGTGCCTCGGTCAGCGGTCACGTCTGGCCGCAAAGCCCTGAGTTGTCGGCCTACGCCATGGCCCGGCGCGAGCGGGAGACGGCCACCCTGGCCGAGCTGGAGCTGACGATCTGGGCTGCCATGGGCCGTACGGCTCCCGGAGGAGAACTCATCGAGACGATGGTCGCCGCGAACGCCGAGCGGCGCGTTGTGAGCGAACAGCACTGCGTTGTCTCCACGGGCCGTGATGCCGAACCCCACCTCGGGGACATCACCGCGCCGACGCTGGTCGTCCACGGCCACCACGACCACCCGGAGATCGCGGTGATCGCCGAACGACTTGTCACCGACATCCCCGGCGCCCGCGGCGAGACGATCCCGGACGCCGACCACTACCTGCCACTCCGTACGCCCGAACGTCTCACCGAACTGCTGCTGTCGCACCTGCCCTGACAGTCGGATGCGGCTCCCCACGGGAGCCGCACAGGGAGCCGACGAACACGTCGCCGGCCGGACGCCACGGGCGGGAAACGCCGGTCCCACCAGCGCCTCGACGCAGGACACCGGCGGCTTCCTCAGCCCCTTCTTACCTCCGCCTTAAAGGCGCCCTAAGGATCGCCTCCTCGCCCTCTCCACCGGCCTTTTCGGCCTTCTCGGCGGCTAGCTTGCTGGGCAACCCCACACCACCCTCGTGAAGGAGTTGTCCCCCCATGACCTCTCGCCGCCGTACGGCCGCCACCGTTCTCGCCCTCGGTGTCGCGCCGATCGCGCTCGCCGGGCTCGCCGCCGCGCCGGCCTCCGCGCACGGGTCGATGACCGACCCGGTGAGCCGGGTCTCGGCCTGTTACGCCGAGGGGCCGGAGAGTCCGAAGTCGGCGGCGTGCAAGGCGGCGGTCGCGGCCAGTGGGACGCAGGCGTTCTACGACTGGAACGCGGTGAACATCGCCAACGCCGCCGGGAAGCACCGCGAGCTGATCCCGGACGGCAAGCTGTGCAGCGCCGGCAACGACAAGTACCGCGGGCTCGACCTGGCCCGCGGCGACTGGCCGGCGAGCACGCTCGCCTCCGGCAAGCGCACCTTCCGCTACAAGGGGACCGCCCCGCACAAGGGTTCCTTCGAGCTGTACGTCACCAAGGACGGCTACGACCCCTCGAAGCCGCTGACGTGGGCGGACCTGGAGGCGAAGCCGTTCGCGACGGTGACCGACCCGCGGATGGAGAACGGCGACTACGTCTTCGACGGCACCGTTCCCAACAAGTCCGGCCGCCACCTGATCTACTCGATCTGGCAGCGTTCCGATTCCCCCGAGGCGTTCTACACCTGCTCCGACGTCGTGTTCGGGAAGGACAACGGCAACACGGGCGGCGCCCCGGCCCCGACGGCGTCCGCGCCGACCGACGAGGAGATCGAGGACGGGGAGGACAAGTCGTCCGTGGAGCACGGCGGGCACGGTGACGACAAGGCCGAGACCGGGGCGGAGGCGACGGCGGCCGCACCGGCCTCGCCGGCCGCCACGACGGCGCCCGCGTCCTCGGAGCCGGCCGCGCCCAACGCGCCCGCCGCCGCCGGTTCCGGTCCGGGCGAGAGCCTCGCCGAGACCGGGGGCGACGCCGCGACCCCGTACATCGCGGTCGGCGGCGCCGCCGTCCTGGCGCTCGGTGCCTCGCTGCTGTTCGCGGCCGTCCGCCGCAAGGCCGTGCCCGCGGGCCGGCACAGCCGCTGACGCCGTACGGTCAGCCGATCACGGACACGCAGGTGGTCGGGGTCGCACGGGCCGGGTCGAGAGCGTTCGTCACCTCGTGGAACGTGATCCGGTCCAGCGTCCCGATCGCCACGTGCTCCGAGAGGTCCAGCGCGCACTTGTCCTGGATGACGACGTTGGTGACGTTCGGACCGTCGAGGAACCCCGAGCGGTACGGGGTGACGACCTCGTCGTACTTGGTCGCGATGACCGTGTAGGTGACGCCCGGGACCGTGTCCCCGCCCTCGTTGAGCCGGGTGATGAACGGTGATCCCGCGATCTGGTCGGCGAGGCCCGGGGTGTTCGCGGTGATGAAGTCCTCGACACCCGGGAAGTACGGCAGCAGCTTGGTGAGGCCGAGGAGGGTCGTGCCGTGGTTGTCGGGGGCGATCCCGACGAGCGCGTTGACCTTCTCGGCCCCGCCGAGGAACTTGATGTAGTGGCGCGGCATCATGCCACCCTGCGAGTGGCCGACGAGGTCGGCCTCGGCGGCACCGGTGGCGGCGAGCACCTTGTCGACGTATACGTCGAGCTGCTCGGCCGACTTCTCGATCGGGCCAAGTCCGTGGAAGAACGGCACGTTCGGCAGCTGGCCGTAGTCGAGCGAGAAGACGCAGTAGCCACGGTTGACCAGGTAGGGCGCGAGGGCCAGCCAGTTGTCCACGGAGTTGCCGAAGGTGCCGTGGACGAGGACGACCGGACGGGGGTGGGCGGCGGAGGGCTTGCAGGAGAAGTCGTTCCAGCCTCGGCTCGGGGCGGCGGCGGCCTGGGCGGATGCGGTGGGCGCGAGGGTGGCGGCGGCGGTCAGCAGGAGGACCGAGAGGGTTCTGAGCGCGTGTTTCCAGGGCAGCATCGTGCGATCTCCTTGCGGCTCAAGGGAAATCTTTGATGAACGATGGCAGCGAGCCCTGCGGTCCGGACCACAAGTGGGGATGCTCTGCTTCTAGCCAAGCTACGCACGGGTAGCCTCGACTGGGAAGTTACGCGTCGGTAAAAAGTGACTTCTCGTCAATAAGGAGTAGTAGCAGGGCGTACGGGTGCAGGTCAGGCCGCCAGCGAGCCCGGCACGATCGCCCCGGGGCCGAACCTCGCCCGCGCCCGGTCCGCCACCGCCTCGATCCGACGGGCCTTCTCGTCCGCCGGGTCGAAGGTCAGCTGATGCGCGGCCCCCTCCGCGGGCGCGAGCCCCTCCGCACGCAGCGCGATCCCCCGCACCCGGGCCCGCTGCAGCCCGAACGAACCATGGATCGCGTACGCCAGCGCGGTGAGCGCCGCCGAGTGGGCGGTCGGCTCGGGCAGCGTACGGGTACGGGTGGTGGTGGACCGGTCCGCGTACCGCACGGTCACCGCGAGGGAGCGGCACACCTGCTTCTCCGTACGCATCCTGGCGCCCAGCTCCCCGGCGAGCGCGAGCAGCGCCCTGCGATGCGCCGAGTGGTCCAACTCGTCCCGGGAAAAGGTCTGTTCGGCCGCCATCGAGCAGGAGAGCGCGTTCGGTACGACGGCGCTGCGGTCGATCCCCCGGGCCCGCTCCACCAGCTCGCGGCCGGCCTTCGCGCCGACGAGCCGCTGGAGCACGGCGAGCGGCGCGTCCGCGACCCGGCCGATGGAGTCGAGTCCGTACGCGCAGAGGGTACGGGCGGTGGCGCGGCCGACCCCGTCGAGCGCGACGACCGGGCGTTCCCGCAGGAAGGCGGCCGGGTCCTCGACGACGAGGGTGACGCCGGGGCGGGCCTCGCGGGCCGCCATCCGGGCCAGCATCGGGTTCGACCCGGCCCCGATGACGCAGTCGACTCCGTACAGGGCGAGCGCCCTGACCCGGACCACCGAGGCCAGTTCGACCGGGCTCCAGCCGAAGTAGCGCAGCGCGCCGCGGACGTCGGCGAGCAGGGTGTCGGGCGGGGCGGCCTCGACGAGCGGGGTGAACTCACCGAGCAGCCCGACCAGCTGAGGGAGAAGCGCCTCTCCCGTGGATTCCAGCCGGAACCGTACACAGAGGATCATCCCGCGCTCCCCGGACTCTGGTGCCACAGCTTCCTTGACGGCGTCGCCGCGCCTTCACCGGCCGGCTTCAGGTCCGCCCAGGCGTTCATCTCGTAACCGGTCTCCATCGTGATCCGGCGGCCGCCGTCGCCGTTTCCGGTGGGCGTCGGCGTGGGCTCCGCGAGCCGTGCGCCCACCGCGTCCAGGCCGCCGGTGGCCCGCAGCTCCACCAGCTCGGCGAGGTTCCAGGCCGCGGATCCGACCACGCTGAGGCTGCGCGGGCCGCGCCGCTGCACCACACCCCGGACGAGGAGCAGCCAGGAGTGGAAGACGGTGTGGGCGCAGGCCTCGTGGGAGTCGTCGAAGAAGGCGAGGTCGACCAGGCCCGTACCGTCGTCGAGCGTGGTGAAGATGACCCGCTTTCCGGAGCGGATCGGCGGGGTCTGGGTGGCCGCCTTGGCGCCCGCGACCAGCACGGTCTGCCCGTGCGGGGCCTCGCGCAGCCGCTTGGCGGAGACCACGCCGAGTTCGCGCAGGAAGGCGTGGTGGTCGCCCATGAGGTGGCGCGAGGCGTCCATGCCGAGGACGCCCAGCTCGGCGCTGAGCCGCTCCGACTCGTCGAGGTCGGGCAGGCCGATGGGAGCGGTCTTCCGGCCCTGGGCGAGCGGGAGCTGACCACCGTAGGAGGCGGCCCCGCGCTGGACCCGGTGGAGTTCGGTCAGGTGCAGGAGCAGATCGCGGCGGTTGGCGCCGAAGGCGTCCAACGCGCCGACCTGCGCCAGCCGTTCGGCGACCGGTTTGCGCGGGCGGGACCGCTCCCAGAAGTCGAGCAGCGAGACGTACGGCTGGCCGGCCTCGATCCGCGCGCTCTCCGCCTCACTGATGCCGTGGACGTCGGCGAGGGCGAGCCGCAGGCCCCACCGCCGCGGCGGACCGGACACCAGTTCGATTCGGTGGGCTGCCGCCGAACGGTTCACATCCAGCGGCAGCACCGGCACCCCGCGCCGCCGCGCGTCCGCGAGCAGCAGCCGCTTCGGGTACATCCCCGGGTCGTGGGTGAGCAGCCCGGCGTAGAAGGCCGCCGGGTGGTGCGCCTTGAGCCAGGCCGACTGGTAGGTGGGGACGGCGAAGGCGACCGCGTGCGCCTTGCAGAAGCCGTACGAGCCGAAGGCCTCCACGATCTCCCAGGTGCGGGCGATGACCTCGTAGTCGTACCCCCGTCTCTCGGCCCGCCGGGCGAACCAGATCTTGATCCGGCCCTGCGACTCGGGATGCGAGAGCCCGCGCCGGACCTGGTCGGCCTCGCCCCGGCCGCAGCCGGTCATGATCCGCACGATCTCGATGATCTGCTCGTGGAAGACGACGACGCCGTACGTCTCCCTCAGCGCCCCCTCCAGGTCCGGGTGCGGGTAGCGGACGGGGGCCCGGCCGTGGCGGGCCTCGATGAACGGGCGGACCATGTCGGCGGCGACCGGCCCCGGCCGGAAGAGCGAGATGTCGACGACGAGGTCGTGGAAGGTGGCCGGCTGGAGCCGGCCGACCAGGTCGCGCTGGCCCGGCGACTCGATCTGGAAGCAGCCGAGGGTCTCGGTGGACTGGATGAGCCGGTACGTCGCGGGGTCGCCGGCCGGCACCTGCGCCGGGTCGTCGATGTCCAGCCGTTCGCCCGTGGCCCGCTGCACCTCCGCGACGGCATGGGCCATCGCGGACTGCATCCGCACCCCGAGGACGTCGAGCTTGAGCAGCCCGAGATCCTCCACGTCCTCCTTGTCGAACTGGGCCATGGGGAATCCCTCGCCGCTGGTGGGCACGACGGGGGTACGGGTGAGCAGCGAGGCGTCCGAGAGCAGCACCCCGCACGGGTGCATGGCGATCCCGCGCGGCAGCGCGTCGAGGGCCTCGACCAGCTCCCAGAGCTTGCCGTACGTCTGCTTCTCGCCCGCGAGTTCGCGCAGCTCGGGCAGTTCGTCGAGGGCGGCGAGCGCGTCCCGGGCCCGGATGTGCGGGAACGCCTTGGCGATCCGGTCGATCTCGGCCGGGTCCATGGAGAGGGCGGCGCCCACGTCCCGTACCGCGTGGCGGACCCGATAGGTCTCCGGCATGGCGACGGTGGCGACCCGCTCGGTGCCGAAGCGGTCCATGATCGCGCGGTAGACCTCCAGACGGCGGGCGGACTCCACGTCGATGTCGATGTCGGGCAGTGCGGTGCGGTTCTTGGAGAGGAAGCGCTCCATGAGGAGTCCGTGCTCGACCGGGTCGGCGTGGGCGATGCCGAGGAGGTGGTTGACGAGCGAGCCGGCACCGGAGCCGCGCGCGGCGACCCTGATCCCCATGCTCTTCACGTCGTCGACGACCTGGGCGACCGTCAGGAAGTAGGTGGCGAAGCCGTGGTGGGCGATGATGTCGAGCTCGCGGTGCATCCGGTCCCAGTACACGCGCCGGCCGGGACCTCGGTCGTACCCCCGCAGGACCATGCCGGCGGAGGCCCGGGAGGCCAGCACGCGCTGGGCGGTGCGGTGTGCGGCGCCGACGAGGTACGGCTCGGGAAAGTGGGCGGAGCCCATGCCGAGGTCGTCCTGGGGGTCGACCACGCAGCCGTCGGCGACCGCCATGGTCTGGTCGAGCAGTCGGTGCGCGGTGTCCCTGCGGAAGCCGGCCGCCTCGACGATCCGCTCGGCGGTGGCCAGCATGTCGCCGGCGTCCTTCAGCCAGGCCTCGCCGCTGTCGAGTTCCTTGCGGGGGTCGATGGGGACGAGACGGCGGGCGGAGTCGAGGACGTCGGCGACGGGGCCCTGGCCGGAGTCCGCGTACCGGACCGCGTTGCTGAGGACCGGGCGGACACCCTGCTCGGCGGCGAAGCCGACGGTGCGGGCGGCGAGCCGGAGCGAACCCGGGCCGGTGCTGGAGCGGCCGTGGTGGACCGCCTCCAGACGCAGGGCGTCGCCGTATCGCTCGCGCCAGGGGACGAGGAGCCGGGCGGCCCGGTCGGGGCGGCCCGCGGCGAGAGCCCGGCCGACGTCGGACATGGGACCGAGAAGCACGGTCAGGTCGTCGCCGTGGTTGGCGTCCCAGGGCAGCCGCGGCTGCTCCCCCTCCGTGTGAGCGGCGGTGATCATTCGGCAGAGCGCGGCCCAGCCGGCCGCGGAGCGGGCGAGGAGGACGACACGGGACGCGGACTCGTCGACGAAGGCGCCACCCCGCACGGGCACCCTCCGCGCGGAGGTTCCGGCCACCCGCACCGGCCACCCGGCCGCTCCGGAGCCCTGGGCGGATCCTCCGCCACCGCCGGACCCGGCCGCTCCCGCCCCGGAGGCGGACGCGCCGCCGCCGGAGGCTGACGGGACGGACGGGACGGCCCCGTCCGACGCGCGCCCCGCCGGACCGGAGCCGTTCGCGGCACGCACACCCGAGCCGTCGGACCCGGCCGCCCCCGCGCCGCCGAACCCGTTCACGGCGTACACCCGCGGACCACCACCGCCCTGCCCCCGCCCCGCCGGCGCAGGCGTCGGATCCGCGATCGCGAGGTCCACGCCGAACAGAGGGCGCACCCCCGCCTCCGCGCAGGCCTTCGCGAAGCGGACCACGCCCGCGACCGTGTCCCGGTCCGTGAGCGCCAGGACGTCCATGCCCCGTTCGGCGGCGCGCTGGGCCAGCCGCTCGGGGTGCGAGGCGCCGTAGCGCAGGGAGAAACCCGATGCGGTGTGCAGATGCGCGAACCCCGGCATGTGCACCTCCCACATCGATTCGTACGTATGTTCCCACCCCCTCCTTCTCACCCTAACTCATTTCGAACGTGCGTACGATACGCCGCGCACATCATCCGTTCGGACCATCCCACCTGCGCAAACACCACCACCCCCGGAGCGTGGGGGCATGAGTCTCGCCGCTGAACTGAAGAGTGCCGTCACCCCGCGAGCAGCCCTGCTCGTCATCGGTGTGTTCGCCCTCCAGCTGCTGTTCATCACCTCGTACGTCGGGGCGCTGCACAACCCGAAGCCGAGGGACGTGCCCTTCGGTGTGGTCGCACCCCCACAGATCTCCGCCCAGCTCGTCCGGCAGCTGGGCGGACTCCCCGGCGAGCCGCTGGACCCCCGCACGGTCACGGACGAGGCCGAGGCCCGGAAGCAGATCCTGAACCGGGAGATCGACGGCGCCCTGGTGGTGCACCCGGCCAGGACCACCGACACCCTGCTCGTCGCCTCCGGCGGCGGCACCGTGCTCTCCTCCGCCCTGGACACCCTCTTCACCAGGCTCGAGGGCGCCAACCAGCGCACCATCAGGACCGTCGACGTGGCACCCGCCTCCCCCGAGGACTTCGACGGCCTCTCGGCCTTCTACCTCGTCGTCGGCTGGTGCGTCGGCGGCTACATCTGTGCCGCCATCCTCGCCATCAGCTCGGGCGCGCGACCCGCCAACCCCGAGCGCGCGATCATCCGTCTCGGGGTGCTCGCGGTCTACGCGATCCTCGGCGGCCTCGGCGGCGCGGTCATCGTGGGTCCGATCCTCGGCGCCCTGCCGGGCAGTGTCGCGGCGCTGTGGGGCCTGGGCGCCCTCGTCGTCTTCGCGGTCGGCGCGGCGACCCTGGCCCTGCAGTCGGTCTTCGGCATCGTCGGCATCGGTCTCGCGATCCTGCTGATCGTGGTCGCGGGCAACCCGAGCGCCGGCGGCGCCTTCCCGCTGCCGATGCTGCCACCGTTCTGGAACGCGATCGGCCCCGCCCTGCCCCCGGGCGCCGGGACCTGGGTGGCGCGCTCGATCGCGTACTTCAAGGGCAACGACGTCACCGGCTCGCTGCTGGTGCTCTCCGCCTGGGCCGTCGTCGGCAGCTCGATCACGCTGGTGATGTCCTCGCTGAAGCACAAGCCCGCGCCGGAGCCGCAGGCCGAGGAGCCCGGCGCGGCCACCGCGTGAGAGGCCGGCGGCCGACCCGACCTCGAAATCCCTTGGCCCGTCGGCCACTCGACGGTTAGGTTCGCGAGGTAGACCACCTCCGAACCGACAAGGCTCTCTGTGACATTCGTTCGCCCCGCCCGTCCCGACGAACTCCCCGCCCTGGTCGAGCACTCCGGTGACACCGAGCGCAACGCCGCCACCCGTGCGTACCTCACCCAGCTTCTCGACAACGCGTGCACCCGGCCCGAATGGTGTCTGGTGGCCGAGGACGGCGACGGACGGCTCACCGGCAGCGTGGTGCTGTGGACCATACCGGGACACGAAGTCCCGCTCGCCGTCGTGCTGTTCGAGGCTCCGGCGGACTCGCCGGAGACCGCGACCGCGCTGCTCGACGCGGCGGCCGCCAAGGCGAGGGAGCTGGGCGCGACGGATCTGGAGCATGTCGTCGACTCCCCCGCCCAGGCCCCGCAGTTCCAGCGGGACCCGGAGCGCCGGGGCGAGCTGCTGCGGAACGCCGGCTACGAAGCGGTCCGCGACGGGCGCCGGTTCAGCCTCCCTAACCCCGGTGGATCCGGTGACCTGCCCGCCGACGACCCCCGGCTGACCTTCCGCTCGCTCGCCGAACTCGGCCCCGAGCCCTTCGTCGCCGTCCTGGCGGAGCTGCTCGCGGACACCGCGGACGCCCGGCTCGCGGCGGACGTACGGCAGCACGGCGCCCGGCGCGCGGCGGAGCTGCTCTTCGAGGAGACGGCAGAGCTGAAGCACGAGCCCGAGTGGTGGGAGCTCGGCTACGACGCGGACGGCACCGTCGCCGTGATCAGCCTGCCCGCCGAGAACCCCAGCGTTCCGGTGATCGGCTTCGTCGGTGTCGCACCGGCCCACCGCGGCAAGGGATACGCGACCTCGGTCGTGGTCCGGGGCACCCGTGTCCTGGCCGCCGCGGGCGCCACCGAGATCCGCGGGGACTGCGACGCCGCCAACGTGGCGATGGCGAAGGCCTTCGAGCGAGCGGGGTACGTGAACTTCGCCGACCGCCTGGAGTTCGCCCGCACCCTCTGAGACGAGGTACGGGCGGCCGCCCCGGCCAGTACGCTGCGAGGCCATGGGCAAGCATGTGCGCACCGACGACGGCCGCCTGCTGATGGCCGAGGAATGGGGGAACCCCTCGGGCACCCCCGTACTGCTGCTGCACGGCACGCCGGGCAGCCGGCTGGGCACCGCGCTGCCCGACCTCGCGACCCACCATCCCGACGTCCGGTTCTTCGCCTACGACCGTCCCGGGTACGGCGGCTCGGAGCGGCTTCCCGGCCGCCGGGTCGCCGACGCGGCCCGGGACGCCGCGGCCGTCGCCGACGCGCTGGGGGTCGAACGCTTCGCCGTGGTCGGACGCTCCGGCGGCGCCCCGCACGCGCTCGCCTGCGCCGCCCTGCTGCCCGGCCGCGTCCGGGCGGCCGCTGCGCTGGTGACCATCGCGCCCCGGGACGCGGCGGGCCTCGACTGGTTCGCCGGCATGACACCGTTCAACGTCCGCGAGTACGGACTGGCCACCGAGTCGCCCGAGCTGCTCGACGAGGACCTCGCGGCGCGGGCCGCGGCCGTCCGGAAGGATCCGGAGGGTCTCGTCGAGGACCTGCGGGCCGAGCTGTCCGAGCACGACCTGCCGATCGTCTCCGACCCCGCCGTGCGCGCCACGCTGCTGCGCACCTACCGCGAGGCTCTCGGCACCTCGCACCACGGCTGGACCGACGACTGCCTGGCCTTCACCCGGCCATGGGGCTTCGAGGTCTCCGACGTGACCACCCCGGTCCTGCTCTGGCACGGCCTCGACGACGCGTTCTCGCCGCCGTCCCACACCCGTTGGCTGGCCGCACGGATCGCCGGATCCACCCTCGTCCTGGAGCCGGACGCCGGTCATTTCGCGGCGCAGTACGCGCTGCCCCGTGTTCTGGAGTGGTTGCGGGCTCAGGAGGACGGCGGCGCGTAGCCGCTCGCCCGGGCGCCCTCGAGACAGTTCATGATCCGCTCATGGCTGTCGCCCACCGTGTCGACGACCCGCACCCGGATGTAGAAGGCGTCGACCTCGGCGACGAAGCGCCGGGAGAAGGAGGCGACCGTCAGGGTGTCGTAACTTCCCGTGCCCACCAGCGGGAACCGGCCGAAGGAGACGATCTGGAAGTCCTCCTTGACGGTCAGCCCGGCCGCGGTCAGCACGTCCACCGCGCCGGCGACATCGGTCCAGGAGGCGGGGGCGGACTCTCCGGGAAGGACGATCCCGCACTCGTACCGCTCGATCACGGCGGTGTGCTGCCCTCCGTTGAGCAGTCCTACCCGCCACTCGTCCGCGCCGCTCCGCAGGTTCCCGCTCGCCCAGTCGGCCCGCAGCCCGAGGTAGGGCCGGACGGTTCGGGCGTACTGCGCCCGGCCCAGAACCGCGGCCGCGGCGACCGCGAGCAGGCTGCCCAGCGGCTCCATGTCCAGGAGTTGCAGCCGCCAGGGCCAGTCGGTCCTGGCCTCCTCCGTCATGTTGGCGCGCACGATCTCCCAGCCGAGGACGGCGGTGAGCAGCACGAGCAGCACGATCGGTGCCGTGTAGAGCAGCGGACTGCGCCGGACACGGCCTTGGGCGCGTGAGGCGTGTATCGCTCCGGGCCTTGACGTCACACGCTCTCCCCCGCCACGAGTCCATGCGTCGGGGGCCCCCGGCCCGGGGCGCCCCGGGGGCCCCACCTCCGTGGGGTAATCGTGGGAACGGGGCGCCCC
>NZ_JBHJTL010000025.1:0-92348 GCF_042264065.1 Streptomyces sp. NPDC056222
CGTCCGGAAGGAGCTTCCGAGGGGTGGGGGTGTCGGGTTCGGCCATGGTGGTCCGCCTGCCTGCGCGGGGCCGCCGGCACCTGATGGCCGGCGAGGTACTGCCGTGGTCTTCACGGTACTCCGCGCGCCTGTGGTCCTGCCCGCGGAGTACCGGCCCAGGCAGTGCCCGGTGGAAATCACCTGGTCGGAACGGCTCGTCCGACCCCGGCGCGGAGTAGGCTGAGGGTACCGGGAGTAACTCGAACACCCGCTCCCACGCGGACGTCGTTTCCGGCGATCAAGACACTGGGCCGCCCTGCAGGACGGCCCGGAGACGGGTCCGCGATCATGACGACCTTCGCACCCCCTCTTTCGGTGCGCCTTTCGCTGACGCCGAAGACCACACTCACCGGCCTGTTGGACGGTGCCTGGTGGCCTCGCTCGCGTGACCTCACCGCCGAACTTCCGCCCCTGGTCGACGCGCTGGAGGGGCGCTACGGGCGCATCACACGCGTCATGGTGAACCCCACTCGTTGGCCCGTCGTCCCTCACAAGGTTTCTGTCACCGGGCACATCGTGCACGTCGGCTGGTTCACCGAACAGGATCCCGACAAGATGATCCTGCTCTCCTACACCGTCGGCCGCTGCGATCTGCTGGTGATCCCGCCCGAGAGCGAACCCGCCGCAGCCGCCCGGCTCATGACCGCCGCCACCGTTCCCGGCAGCGCCCTCACCGCCGGTGTGCTGATGTCCGACGAAACCTCGACCGGCCGCCGTATGCGGGACACCCGAAACAGCGAGGACGCCTGGGAGACCGAAGGCGGGTCCGCCCTGCCGCCGCTCCGGCACCCGATCGTCGGAGCGCGGATGATCCCACTACCGGGGAACCCGCGGAGGTGACGTCATGGAGACCTTGATCGCGCTCGCGGCAGGCGCCCTCCTGATCGCGCTCGGCATGCGCCTGATCCACCAACTCAACGCCCAGCACGACGCACGCATCGCGGCCTACCACTTCAGCGACCCCTATCCGGCCATCGCCCGTCCACCCGGCCACAGCCACCGCAGTTCGTCAGGGCAAGCGCCCAGCCGCAGGCGTACGGGCACCTGGCCCTGACCCCAGACCACTCCTCCGACCGAAGGCCGCGGGTGGGGCACCCGACACCCGGGACAACCCACCCGCCGGCCTCTCGCTCACCCGTGAAGGGACCCTGCCCCTTGCACCCCGCCGACACGGCGAGCGTCGGCCGTTCCTCACGAACATGAAAGGACTCGGTCATGGCGACACTCCGCGAGCGACAGGTCTACCGCGAACGGGTCCTGACCGCCCTCTACGAAGCCACCGAAGGCAACCGTCTCCTCGGAGTCCCGGGGCCGAAGCTGCGGAACGACCTCCGCATCCCGGAGGAAGACCTGGCCGCTGCCTGCACCTACCTCGCCGGCGAGGACCTGATCACCGTCGACTGGGAACCGGGCAACACACCCGCGATGGTCTCCCTCACCCACCAGGGAATCCGCCGCATGGAGGCCGAAGAGGAAGAACGCAGCTGAGCCGGACTGCCCACGGGCCCGCTGTCCCTCTCGGCCTGTCCGGTCCGCGGTCGTAGAATGGAACGTGGATCGAGCACGCTCACGTGTGGCGATCCGGAAGGGCGGCCTCGGCGGAGTGAATGCGCTGGGGCCGTTGTGACGACCGCCGCCATGAGCCCCGCGCGGGCGCTAGTCGTGGAAGCCTCCGACCGGTGGGCACCGTAGGCATGTCCCTCCTGGGAGCCCTCTGGGAGCCGACTTGCTCCCCAAACCCCCGCGACACCGCCCGAGCCCGCCGCACACCAACGCTGTGACCAGGCGAAACGACAAACCGGCCGGATCACTTCCAGCTGGACGCCGCGGCCGGAAAGCAGGGACACGAAGCTGTGCCGGAACTCCCGAGGCGTCCACTCGTCGGCAGACGGCAGGTCGCCATCGGGCGCAGTTCCGGAGACCGCAGCGTCGTCGCCATGCCCCGTACGTGCCCCGGTCAGACCGCTCAGTCCCCGATGAACCACAGGTACCGGTGTGTTCCACTTTGAACGACCTGGCACAACTCCCGAGCCTGGCCCACCCACTCGCCGCCGTGTGCTTCGGGAAGTCGATCAAGCTCTGCCAGCAGCAACGGCACCTGCCGCTTATTGAAGATGGCATCCCCGTAGGGATCCAAGGCCCACAGCATCGGGAAGTTCACCGGGTCCAGCGCAGGAAAGAGGTCCGTCCACTCCAGTCCGACCTGGGCACGAGCTATGGGTTTTCCCAGGTCTCCACGCACGTTCATGTTGATCACGGGCCGACCGTACTGGCAGTTCCGCACGTCCGCATCGAAGTCGCCTACGGATTTCGTGGGCGGCCTCCGGCGTTGTACATGACCCGGCGCTCATGGGCTCCGTCACGGTGTCGATCAGTGGGGCCTCGCGCCCGGTGTGCGGGAAGCGCCGCGGGGGCGCCCGTCGTGGGGGACGCGGGGGCTCGTGGACGAGATGTCGATCAAGCGGCTCTACCCTGGAACGGCATCGGGCGCCGACAGCGGAGTACGGCGACGCGTGCTCTGTCAGGTTGGCTTGCCTGTCAGGTTGGCTTGCCGTCGAAAGGCTGGGTCTCAGGTGCTGGTCGCGGACCGATATCGGCTCCACTCGTGTGTCGGGCGTGGCGGCATGGGCGAGGTGTGGCAGGCCACCGACGAGGTGCTCGGGCGGGCCGTGGCCGTGAAGTTGATGCTGGGTCATGGGACCGACCCCTCGGCGGCCGACCGGTTCCGGCTGGAGGCGCAGACGGCGGCGCGGCTGAGTCATCCGCATGTGGTCGGCGTCTTCGACTTCGGTACGTGGGACGGAAAGCTGTTCCTCGTCATGGAGTTGGTCGAAGGGGAGAGCCTCGCCGGAAACCCGGGGACCCCGCTCGTGCTGCCCGCGGAGCGGGTGGCCCACGTCGCCGCCCACGCCGCCGCCGGGCTGGCCGCCGCGCACCGGGAGGGGGTCGTGCACCGGGACATCAAGCCCGGGAACCTGCTGCTCGACGGCGACGGGACCGTGAAGCTCGCGGACTTCGGCATCGCCCGCTTCGTCGACGACCCCTCCGCCGGGCTCACCACCACGGGGCAGATCGTCGGCACCGGTCTCTACCTCGCCCCCGAGCGTGCCCTCGGCCGGCCCGCGTCGCCGGCGTCGGACGTGTACTCGCTCGGCTGTGTGCTGTACCAACTCCTCACCGGACGGCCTCCGTTCCAGGGCGACACCGCGACCGCCCTGCTGTACCAGCACATCGACACGCCGCCGGCGCCGCCCCGGCAGCTCGGGGTGGGGTTGCCGGCCGCGTTCGAGGAGTACCTCCTCACGCTGCTGGCCAAGGAGCCCGAGCAGAGACCCCCCGCCCAGGCGATCGCGGACTGGTTCTCCTCGGGCGCCTGGCGCGGTCACCCTCAACCGCATCCCCAGCGCCGGCCTCAGCAACGCCACCCTCAGCCGCACCAGCACCCCCAGCAGGGCCGCCACCAGCAGGGCCGGCCCCAGCAACCCCGTCACACGCCGGCGCAGCCGCCGTCACCACCGCACTCACGGCCCCGGCCTCAGGCTGCCGTCTCCGCTCCGCGACGACAGGCGCGTCGCAACGAGGGCGGTCTCGCCGCCCTCTCCCGGCGCCGTCCCAGGAAGACCGCCGCCGTGGCCGGCGGCATAGCCTTCGTCGTGTTCCTGCTCATCGGTATGGCCTGGCTGTCCTAGGCTCCGACGCGGGCGCGCATGCGAGTTGAACAGCGTTCAAGACGGTCGGATACGCTGAGCCCATGCCGCGTGAGACCTTGACCCGGGACCAGATCGTCCGAGCCGCCGTCGAGCTGCTCGACAGCGAGGGCATCGACGGCCTGAGCATGCGTAAGCTCGGTCAGCGGCTGGGTTCGGCGGCGACGGCCATGTACTGGCACGTCGGCAGCAAGGAGAGCCTGATCATGCTCGCGGCCGACGCGGCATGGAGCGAGCTGACGTTCCTCGACCCGGCCGAGCTCGGCTGGCGCGCCGCCGCCCGCGCGCTGGTCCACGACACGTACGCGCTGGGCAAGCGCCACCCGTGGCTCATCCCGGCCATCAGCTCGCACTTCGTCTACGGCCACGGCATGGCCCGCTTCCAGGACCACTCGTGCGCGATCTACCAGGCGGCCGGTTTCAAGGGCTGGGAGCTCGACTGGGCCGTGAACTCCGCCTTCACCTTCGTGGCCGGCACCCTGCTCGTCGACGCGACCGAGGCCACGATCGCCACCGCCCAGGCACCCCGGGGCAAGGGCGACGAGGGGAAGCCGGCGCAGAGCGTCACCGAGTGGGCGTACGGGATCGCGGCCCAGTACCCCCGGCTGCGAGCGCGCATGGAGGAGCAGCGGGGCGTCGACCCCACCACGATGGCGGGCGAGAAGTTCGAGTTCGGCGTCGAGGCCATCCTCGACGGCCTCGAAGCCCGGCTCCGCACCACTGCGCACGACACCGCCTGAGCCCCGGAGCCGGCTACGGATCACGCCCGTCTGCCCTGACGTAGACACCGCCTGAACCCGGAGCGTCCACCCCGGACCTCCGACACGGCCTGAACCCAGGGCCGCCCGCCCCGGACCCCGACCCCATCAGAGCCCGGGAACCGCCCGCCCCGGACCCCGAACGGGGTCCGCCGGGTGGCCCGGTGGCTCCCGTTCCGGTCCCCTGGGGACATGCACCCCCTCCAAACAGCCGCCGAGGCGGCGGCCACCGTTCCCGCCGATGTCGTCTCCGACTCCGGCCCGTCCGCCCTCGCCCTCGGCCTCGGCGCCGCCGCACTCGCCGGCGCCATCGGCACCGCCGTCGTCCGCAGCCGTCTGTCGAAGACGATCAGCGGATCACACCGGCAGACACCCCCGGCGGGATCGCCGTCGGACACCACCCGCGGCTGACCACCGCGTGCGCGAGCCCTGCCCATTCCGACCGGCGTGACGGACAATGACCGCCATGGAGTTCGCCGTGTTCGTGACGCTGCCGGGGCTGGTCATCCTGCTCACCGTGGTCGCCTTCGCCGACCAGATCCTGCGCGCGACCGGGCGCGGCCGCCGGAGCGGCCAGGTCTCCTCGACCGGCTTCGAGCAGCTGCACGCCACCTTCTCGCAGGGCAAGCAGAACGAGCTCAAGGAGCGGCAGAGCGCGCTCGTGCTGCGCGACGACGAGGAGGACGGCGCTCCGCCGCACCGCTCCACGGTGGACCTGGCCGGCGGTCGCGCGGTGATCCGCGTCAGCGGGGGCGGGACGCCTTGAGCGAGTACATCAGCGGGATCCGCGGCCGGTCGGCCGAGAAGCGGTAGTACCCGTCCTCCTGCCGCTGAAGCGTCTCGTACCGGGGGTAGAGCGAGACGTCGTGCTCGTGGAGGAACTCGATGCGCAGCCCCGCCTTGGCGACGGCCGTGACGACCTCGCCGACCGGGTGCACCCACTCCACGCTCCGGTTGTGGACGGTGGCGGCCTCCATGTCCGCGTACGTGCCCGAGCTGGAATCCACCCAGGGTTCGCGGACGAAGTAGTCGTTGACGATCCGGCTCCCCGTCTCGTCGTCGAGGGAGTCGGTGAGCGGATGGAACTCGGCGACGTACAGGAATCCGCCCGGGGCGACGAGCGAGGCGGCGGTCTCGGCCCAGCGCTCGATGTCGGGGAGCCAGTTCAGCGCCCCTGTTCCGGTGTAGACGATGTCGTACGAGGAGTCCGGGACGGCCTCGGCGGCGTCGTACGCGTCGGCGGCGACGAACGCGGCCCGGTCCGTGGAGAAGCCGAGGTCCGTGGCGAGCGAGCGGGCCGTCTCGACGGCGGGCTCGGAGAAGTCCAGGCCGACGACGTGCGAGGCGCCGTGCCGGGCCCAGGACAGGGTGTCCAGGCCGATGTGGCACTGGAGGTGGAGGAGGGAACGGCCGGTGACGTCGCCGACCTCCGCGAGCTCGAAGTCGCGCAGCACCTCCTTGCCGGCCCGGAACGCGTCGAGATCGTAGAAGGCGCTGGCGGCGTGGATCGGGACACGTTCGTCCCAGCGGGCGCGGTTGGCCTCGAGCCAGTCGTCGGGCGTCGGTGCGTACATGCCCGGGAGGTTATCCACAGGTTGCGGACGATGCGAACGGATTGTCGGCGGATCGGAGCATCATGGGGCCATGACTGAGAGCAATGAGACGGCGGACCGACCGGGCGAGATCGCGGACGGCTCGGGCCCTTCGCCGGAGATCCCGGTGTGGGAGCAGCGGTTCCGGGCGCCGCGTGTGTCCCTGCCCGAGTGGGCCGAGCAGGCACCGGACCGTTCGCTGTTCGTGTCCAATGCGACGGGGACGTACGAGCTGTACGCCTGGGACCGGGCGACGGGCGCGCAGCGGCAGGTGACGGACCGGCCGAACGGGACGACGGACGGCACGCTTTCCCCGGACGGGCAGTGGATCTGGTGGTTCTCGGACACGGACGGGGACGAGTTCGGGGTGTGGATGCGCCAGCCCTTCGAGGGCGGCGCGGACGAGCCCGCGGTGCCCGGGCTCGCGGCCTCCTATCCGGCGGGTCTCGCGATCGGCCGCGACGGCACGGTCGTCGTCGGCCGCTCGACGGACGACGAGGGTTCGACGGTCCATCTCGTACGCGGGGGCGCGGTGCCGCTGGAGATCTACCGGCACCGGGAGTCGGCCGGGGTGGGCGACCTCTCGCACGACGGCTCGCTGATCGCGATCGAGCACACCGAGCACGGCGACGCGATGCACTCGGCCCTGCGGGTGCTGCGCGCCGAGGACTCCTCGGTGGTGGCCGAGCTGGACGACTCCGAGGGCGGTACGGAGGAGCTGGGCCTCGCGGTGCTGGGCTTCGCGCCGTTGGACGGGGACACGCGGCTGCTCGTCGGGCATCAGCGGCGGGGGCGCTGGGAGCCGCTGCTGTGGGACGTGGCGACGGGGCAGGAGACCGATCTCCGGCTCGATCTGCCGGGCGACGTGTCGGCGGAGTGGTACGAGGACGGCACGGGTCTGCTGATCGTGCACAGCTTCGAGGCGCGCAGCGAGCTGTGGCGGTACGACATCGCGACGGGCGCGCTGGTGCGGGTGGAGACCCCGGCCGGTTCGGTGTCGGAGGCCACGACCCGCCCCGACGGCACCGTGGAGTATCTGTGGTCCTCGGCGGCGCAGCCGCCGGTGGTGCGCTCGACGGACGGCGGGATCGTGCTGGACCCGCCGGGCGCGAAGGCGCCGGGTTCGGTGCCGGTCGAGGACGTGTGGGTGGAGGGGCCCGGCGGCCGGATCCACGCGCTCGTGCAGCGGCCGACCGAGGGCGAAGGTCCGTTCCCCACGATCTTCGAGGTGCACGGCGGGCCGGCCTGGCACGACAGCGACGCCTTCGCCTCCGGCCCGGCGGCCTGGCTCGACCACGGTTACGCGGTGGTCCGGGTCAACTACCGCGGCTCGACGGGCTACGGCCGGGAGTGGACGGACGCGCTCAAGCACCGGGTCGGCCTGATCGAGCTGGAGGACGTCGCCGCGGTCCGCGAGTGGGCGGTCGCCTCCGGTCTCGCCGACCCGGCGAAGCTGGTCCTGTCGGGCGGCTCGTGGGGCGGGTATCTGACGCTGCTCGGGCTCGGCACGCAGCCGGACGCCTGGTCGGTGGGGCTCGCGGCCGTCCCGGTCGCGGACTACGTGACGGCGTACGAGGACGAGATGGAGGCCCTGAAGGCGCTGGACCGGACGCTGTTCGGCGGTTCGCCGGAGGAGGTGCCGGAGCGGTTCGAGGTCTCGTCCCCGCTGACGTACGTGGACAAGGTCACGGCTCCGGTCTACATCTCGGCGGGCGTGAACGACCCGCGTTGCCCGATCCGGCAGATCGACAACTACGTGGACCGGCTGGCGGCCCGGTCCGCGGTGCACGAGGTGTACAGGTACGACGCGGGGCACGGCTCGCTGGTGGTGGAGGAGCGGATCAAGCAGGTCCGTCTGGAGCTGGCTTTCGCCGCGCGCCACCTGGGGACCCGCCCGGTCGGGGGGTGAGGCGGCTGCGTACCGTGGAGGGGTGTACCGGTTCCTGAAAACGCCCCGCTGGTGGGGGATCAACGTCTTCGTCCTGATGGCGATCCCGTTCTGCCTGTTCATGGGGACCTGGCAGATGGGCAAGTTCGAGGACCGCGTCGACTCTCACCAGGAGGCGGAGCGCGCCCCGGACCCGGGCACCCTGAGGACCGAGCCGCTGGACGACCTGCTGCCGGTGGACCAGGAGACGTCCGGCCGGCACGCGCAGGCGAGCGGCCGGTACGGGGAGCAGTTCCTGGTACCGGACCGTGAGCTGGACGGCCGACGCGGCAGCTATGTGCTGACGATGCTGAAGACGGACGGCGGCAAGTCTCTGCCGGTGGTACGGGGCTGGCTGCCGGCCGGCGCGAAGGTGCCGGCCCCGCCGTCCGGCGAGGTCACCGTGGTGGGCGCCCTCCAGGCGTCCGAGAACGCGGGGACCAAGGGCGTCCACGCGGCGGGCGGGCTCCCCGAGGGCCAGCTCGGCATGATCAGCGCGAGCGCCCTGATCAACCTGGTCACCGACGAGGTCTACGACGCGTGGATCACGGTCGTGGACTCCCCGGCCGGGCTGACGCCGGTCCCGGCGGCCGCCGCGGCGGGCACGTCGCTGGACCTGAAGGCGTTCCAGAACCTCGGCTACACGGCGGAGTGGTTCGTCTTCGCGGGCTTCGTGGTCTTCATGTGGTTCCGCCTCCTGCGCCGCGAGACGGAGGCCCAGCGGGACGAGGCGCTGGGGCTCTAGGCCCCACCGGCTCCGCTCGCGAGGCGCCCGGCCGGATCGGCACGTCGTACGCCCTGCCGATCCGCACGTCATGCGCCCGGCCGGCTCGTACGCCGAGCGCCCGGGTCCCGAGCGCCGACTCCCGGGCCCGAGCGCCGGCTGCCTGGCCCCGCGGGCCTCGGCGCCGGATGACCGGCACCTGGCCCCGGGGGGCACGGACGCCCAGGCCTCCCCCCGGAATCCTGGCCCCCGGACAGGAGGACACCCCCAGGAGTCGGCCCAGGGCGCCCCAGGGGCGCCTCCGCGGCCTCTAGGAAGCGTCGAGGACGCCGGTGCGGTAGATCGTGCCCGCGCAGGCGTTCGGGATCGTCGTGGCCGCCTGCGGGCCGCCCGGCTCCGCGGTGTGGTTGACCGCGACGCTGCCGTCCACGGTCCCCTCCGCGCCGAGCTGGGTCGCCGCGCCGTCGGTTTCCGCACCGTTGCCGGTCGAACCCGTGGCCCCCGCCGACGTACCGCCCGCGCCGTCCGTCGTCGTGCTCGGGTCCGGGGAGGGATTGACGGTCGGGCAGGTCTCCGAGGGGACCCAGGCGAACTTCACCTCGTACGCGTTGTCCGGCTTGAGGACCAGCGTGGGCGACTCCTGCGAGGGGTCGGGAAGGCCGCTCGCCGCGTCGCCGGGCGCGTGCGCCACGACCGAGATCTTGGAGCCGTCCGCCGCCCCCAGGGCCTGGAAGCCGACGCTGCCGCCGCCGCTCACCACACACTCCTTGCCGGAGACGTTGGCGATGCGGAAGGTGCCGTAGACCTTGCCCTCGGCGTCCGGTCCGCCCGCCTGTGCCGAACTGACGCCCAGCTGTCCGGCCTCGCACACCGGTGAGGAGGAGTCCGGCAGGGAGTCCTCCGGTGCCTTCGAACCGGTGCCCGTGCCACCCGACTTCCCGGCCTCGGACTGTTCGGGCGTGCCCGCCCCCTCGGCCGCGCCCTGGCTCGGGCTCGCGGCGCCGGTCGGCGTGCCGGCGGTCTGCTGGCCGCCCTCGACACCGGTCTCGGAGCCGGTGCCGCCCTGGGCCTGCTCGCCGTGGCCGGCGTTCACGGCCTGGTCGGCGGTGATGCCACCCGAGTTGGCGACGTGCACGAAGGCGGGGACGGCCGTGCCGATCAGCACCGCGGCCGCGGCGAAGCCGACGATGGCCTGGCGCTTGCGGGTGCGCCGCACGGGAACCGCACGACGCAGGTGGTCCAGTGCGCCCTCGGAGGGGTTGAGATCCGCCACGGCGCCGTGGAGCAGACGCCGCAGCGCCAGTTCGTCGCCCGCGAAGGGGACGTCGCCCCCGAAGAGGTCGGCGGCCCGCTCGTCGCCGTGCACGCCGTCGCCCGACTCACCGTCGCCGAGCACGCCGCTGCCGGAGGCTGTGTCGTCCGACGTCCAGTTGCCGAAGGCCCCGCTGCCGGACGCCCTGCCATCGGAAGCCCAGCTACCGAAGGCCCTGCTGTCGGACGCCCTGTCGTGGGACACCTCGCCGTCGGACACCCCGCTGCCGGAAGCCCTGTCGCCAGGCATGCCACCAGAGGTCGCCCCACCGTCGAGAGCCCCGCCGCCGGACGCCCCACTGCCGTTGGCCACACCGTCGGACGGCGCACCGTCGGACGCCCCACCGTCGAAGGCCCCGTTGTCCGGCCCGTCGTTCACAATGCCGTGCCCCATGTCGTCGCGACGCTCGTCGGGCAGCCCGCTCGTCGCATCCGGGCCCCTGTCGTCCGGGCCCTTGCCTTCGGAGCTCATGCCGTCGCCTCCATCGCGACGCGCAGCGCCGCGATGCCACGCGAGCCGTACGCCTTCACCGACCCCAGGGATATGCCGAGTGTCTCGGCGACCTGTGCCTCCGTCATGTCCGCGAAGTACCGGAGCACCAGTACCTCGCGCTGTCGCCGCTGCAGCCCTCGCATCGCCTTGATGAGCGCGTCCCGCTCCAGCTGGTCGTACGCGCCCTCCTCCGCGCTCGCCATGTCCGGCATCGGCTTGGACAGCAGCTTGAGTCCGAGGATGCGGCGGCGCAGCGCGGAACGGGACAGGTTGACGACCGTCTGGCGCAGATACGCCAGCGTCTTCTCGGGGTCCCGGACCCGGTTGCGGGCGGAGTGGACGCGGATGAACGCCTCCTGGACGACGTCCTCGCAGGAGGCCGTGTCGTCGAGGAGCAGCGCGGCGAGGCCGAGGAGCGAACGGTAGTGCGCTCGATACGTCTCGGTCAGGTGATCGACGGTGGTGCCCGCGGCCACGATGCCTTCAGCGCTCTCGCGCGGCGAGGGGATGCCGATCACACCGGACGTCCGGGTTCCGGTGGGCACGGGAGCGATCACCGGCATGCCGCCGGCCGGACGCGGGCGCCTGAGAGGGCGCGCCGCCGTGCCGCGTACGGGGACCGCGAGTCCGCCCCGCAAGGGGACGACTGCCGCGCCTCGGAGCGGGACGACCGCTGTGATGTCGAGTACCTCTGCCACGCCTGTTGGACACGCTTCCCCCCGTCAGGGTTGTACGAGTACGCCACCGTTTTTGACGGTGAGCCACTTGTCATCATGCGTACCCGATCTTCCCCAATGCCCCGTTTTGACAGCACCTCATGCGATACACCACCAGAGCGCACGCAGAGACGCGGCCCACCCAACTACCGGTTGCGGCAAGCGGGAAGAGCATCGTCGAACATGCCGTCACCCCAGTTCAAGGGGCATCCGTCGCCGACTTGCTCACAGGGTGTTCACAGATGCTACAAACTCGAACGATCCTGTGTCGCCGATTTCCGGACACTCGGGGACGCTCAGGGGCGCTCGCGATCATCCAGATGGTCTGGACCATTAGGACGCTCCGGGCGAATGATCGACTCCGCGATCTGTACGGCGTTCAGCGCCGCGCCCTTGCGGAGGTTGTCGCCGCAGACGAAGAACTCGAGCGCACGCTCGTCGTCCATCGATCGGCGCACCCGCCCCACCCAGACCGGATCCGTGCCCACGACGTCGGCGGGCGTGGGGAAATCGCCCGAGGCCGGATCGTCGTAGAGGACCACACCCGGCGACGTCGCCAGGATCTCGTGCGCCCGCGCCACGCTCACCGGCTGCTCGAACCGCGCGTGGACGGAGACGGAGTGCGCGGTCACGACCGGCACGCGCACGCACGTGGCCGCCACCGGAAGCCCGGGCAGGTCGAGGATCTTGCGCGTCTCCTCGCGGATCCGCAGCTCCTCGGAGGACCAGCCGTCCTCCCCCAGGGACCCGGACCACGGCAGCACATTGAGCGCGACGGGACCGGGGAAGGGCCCGGTGTCGTCACCGACGGCCCGCCGTACGTCGCCGGGATGGTTGCCCAGATCGGTCCCGGCCACCAGCGACAGCTGCTCGCGCAGGGCGGCCACACCCGCCTGCCCGCCCCCGCTCGCGGCCTGCTGGGCGGTCACCACCAGCTCACCCACCCCGAACTCGGCGTGCAGGGCGCCCACGGCGACGATCAGCGCCAGCGTGGAGCAGCCCGGGCTCGCCACGATGCCCCGGGGCCGTACCCGTACGGCGTGGGGGTTGATCTCCGGGACCACCAGCGGCACGTCCGGGTCCGCCCGGAACGCGACGGAGGTGTCCACGACCACCGCGCCCTTGGCGACGGCGATCGGCGCCCACCGCGCCGCGATGTCCTCGGGCACGAGGAAGAGCGCGAGGTCGACGCCCTCCAGGACGTCCTCGCTCAACGCGAGTACCTCGACCTCCTCCCCGCGCACGGCCAGCTTGCGGCCGGCCGAGCGCGGGGAGGCGACGAGTCGGATCTCGCCCCAGACATCTGCGTGCTGCGACAGGAGCTGGAGCATCACCGCACCGACGGCCCCGGTCGCTCCCACGACCGCGAGCGTCGGCTTGGCGGTCATCGGTTCGTCACCGGCCGGTGCCGCCGTAGACGACGGCCTCGTCCGAGTCGCTGTCGAGCCCGAACGCGGTGTGGACGGCCGTCACGGCCTCGTTCACGTCGTCCGCGCGGGTGACAACCGAGATCCGGATCTCGGAGGTCGAGATCAGCTCGATGTTCACACCGGCGTCGGACAGCGCCTGGAAGAACGACGCGGTGACGCCCGGGTTCGTCTTCATACCCGCGCCGACCAGGGAGATCTTGCCGATCTGGTCGTCGTAGCGCAGCGAGTCGAAGCCGATCGCGCCCTTCGCCTTGTCCAGGGCGTCCATGGCCTTGCGGCCCTCGGCCTTGGGAAGCGTGAAGGAGATGTCCGTCAGACCGGTGGAGGCGGCGGACACGTTCTGCACGATCATGTCGATGTTGATCTCGGCGTCCGCGACGGCCCGGAAGATGGCCGCGGCCTCGCCCGGCTTGTCCGGCACACCGACGACGGTGATCTTCGCCTCGGAGGTGTCGTGGGCGACGCCCGAGATGATGGCCTGCTCCACCTTGCGGTCCCCTTGCGGCTCGTTGCTGACCCAGGTGCCCTGCAGCCCCGAGAAGGACGAGCGGACGTGGATCGGGATGTTGTATCGGCGTGCGTACTCGACGCACCGGTGCAGCAGCACCTTGGAGCCGGAGGCGGCGAGCTCCAGCATGTCCTCGAAGGAGATCCAGTCGATCTTCTTCGCCTTCTTCACCACGCGCGGGTCGGCCGTGAACACACCGTCGACGTCGGTGTAGATCTCGCAGACCTCGGCGTCGAGCGCGGCGGCCAGCGCGACGGCCGTCGTGTCGGACCCGCCACGCCCCAGCGTGGTGATGTCCTTCTTGTCCTGGGACACGCCCTGGAAGCCGGCGACGATCGCGATGTTGCCCTCGTCGAGGGCGGTACGGATCCGGCCCGGCGTGACATCGATGATGCGCGCTTTGTTGTGGACCGAGTCGGTGATGACACCGGCCTGGCTGCCCGTGAACGACTGGGCCTCGTGGCCCAGGTTTTTGATCGCCATGGCCAGCAGGGCCATGGAGATCCGCTCTCCGGCGGTCAGCAGCATGTCGAACTCACGCCCGGCAGGGATCGGGGATACCTGCTCGGCGAGATCGATCAACTCGTCCGTCGTGTCGCCCATCGCGGAAACCACGACGACCACCTGGTGGCCGTTCTTCTTGGCATCCACGATCCGCTTGGCGACGCGCTTGATGCCTTCGGCATCGGCAACGGAGGAGCCTCCGTACTTCTGCACGACAAGGCCCACGTGCGCTCCTCGCTCAGTCTCTGCCGCAGTCATTACTGCGGTCGGCTCAGTTTAACGAGCGGCCCGGAATCGCCGACCGTATATCAGATCCTGAGATGTCCCGCTCAGGAAGTGATCTCGGCCGAACGCCCGGGCCGCCCATGGAACACCGTCTGCCCGGGAGGGCCGTGGGTACGCGGGGTTGTGGGCGGCCTCACACGCGGAGGTCGCCCGGCGGGGCGGCCGGCCCGGTGGGCGGACGTGCCGGAGGCCCGGTCAGCCCGGTGGGCGGACGTGCCGGAGGTGGGCGGTGAAGGGGTGGTCGTCCCCCAGGAACCGGACACTGTCGTCCACGATCCGCCCGAACTCCTCCGCCGCCCGGTCGCCCTGCCCGACCACCTCGTACATCCACACCAGATTGAGCCGCGAGGTCAGCGTGTCCGGATGCCCGGGGCCGAACTGCGCCCTTCGCCGCTCCAGGGTGCGCTCGTTCAGCGTGATCGCCCGCTCCGGACGTCCGTCCTCCTGGCAGGCGACGGCCAGGTTGTTCATCGCCCACAGGGTGTCGCGGTGGCCCGGCCCCAGCAGCCGTTCGAGCCCGGCGACCGCGCCTTCCAGGAGCTCGATCGCACTCCGCGTCTCGCCCATGTGCCGCATGGTGACCGCGAGGCGGCTCCGGGCCCGGTGCGTCTCGGGGCGCTCCTCTCCGAGGGCCAGCTCAAGATCGGCGACGGCCCGTTCCTGCAGCTCGGCGGCATCGAACAGCGCCCCTTCCCTGGCCCATGCCTCGGCGATGCCCTCCCTTCCGCAGGCCGTCAGCCAGTGATCCGCACCGAACAGCCGCTCCCGGCACTCGACGACCCGGTCGAACAGCTCCACGGCGGCCGCCAGGGAGTCCCCCCGGAACAGCAGGAACCAGCCCGCGCGGCCCAGCAGCTCCGCCGTGCTCCCGGTGTCCTTCTCGGCAGGGACATGCTGCGCGTACGTCTCGATGTGCGGGAGCAGCTCCCGCCAGGTCCCCCACTCCGCCGCGCTCCCGCTCTCCACCGGCGCCACCAGGCCCAGCGTGTCCTCGGCGACGAGCCGGGCCGCCTCGATGTCCTCCGCCCGCCGGTGCGGATCGCTGTCGTCCGCCGTGCGCGCGACGGCCTGCACGAGCCGGTGCACGGACACCGCACCGTCCTCGTGAAGCGTGAGCATGCTGTGCGAGGCGAGCCGGCCGAGCGCCCGCCGGACGGCGAAGGGTGCGGCGATCCGGTCGAGCAGGCTGCGGGGGATCCGGTCCGGCCCCCACCAGGCGAGGACCCGCAGGATCGTCCCGGTGAGCGGGTCGGCCGTCGCGAGGCGGTCGAGGGTCAGCCTCCAGGTCCAGGCGACGGCCTGCCCGCCGTCGACCCCGCCCTCGACAGGAATCTCGTACAACTTCCCCGGGTACTGAGCGAGTTGCTCCAGGTACTCGACAGCGGACGTACGGGTCTCCGCGCAGTACGCGGCCGCCTGCGCCACCGCGAGCGGCAGCTGCCCCAGCGTCGCGCACAGGGAGTACGCCCCGGACGTGTCGCGCGGCCCGGCGTGCGTGAGGATCCGGGTGAACATCTCGACGGACTCGCTCCGCTCCGGCACGTCCAGCGTGAGGACCCTCGCGATCCCGTACCAGCCGCCGGCCTGCCGGGTGGTGATCAGGACCTTCCCGCGGCCGACGCGGGCCAGCAGGGGCTCGATGTCGGCGGGTTCGGAGACGTTGTCGAGAACGAGCAGCCAGGTGTCGTGGGAGGAAAGCCACTGCAACGCCCGCTCGCGCAGAGCCTCCTGGGTCAGTACGTCGATGAGGGCGGGCTGCATGGCGGCGGCGAGGCCGGCGAGCCCGGCATCCAGCTCCGACCGGTTCTCCGCGGTGATCCACCAGACGAGGTCGTGGTCCTCGGTCTTCCCGGAGACCCAGCGTGCGGCGAGCGTGGACTTGCCGACACCGCCGAGCCCGCAGATGACGAGGACGTCGAACCGCTCGTCGAGGAGCGCGATTTCGCGCTGCCTGCCGACGAAGTGGGCATGGCGCCGGGGCACGTTCAGCAGTCTGTCCGGGTACGCGGACGAGACCAGCGCCTCGGGCGGCAGCAGGACCGCCCGCTCGACCTGGGTGACGTGGTCCCCGGTCGTGACCCGCCCGATGTTCCCGCCGGCGGCGACCGACCGGTCCCCGGAGGCTTCGGCGCCGCTCACGCGTCGCCCGTCGACACGCTCCCGATGTCTCCACCTGCGGCGACGGACCGGTCCCCGGACGCGGTGACGGACCCGGGAGCGGGGGCGGGCGTGGTTCCAGGGGCGGGAGCGGGTGCAGCAGCGGGCGCGGGCGCGGTTCCAGGAGCGGTAGCGGGGGTCGGCGCAGGGGCCGGTGCGGGGCTCGTACCGCTGCCCGTCGACACGGACCCGATGCTGCCCCCCGCCGCGACGGCGCCCGCACCCGAAGCGGTCACGCTCGTACCGGTCACGGTGGGCGCTGTCGCCCCGCCCCGGCCGAACTGTCCCCAGAGGGAGAGCCCGAGACCGACGGCGGCCAGGACAGCCCCGACGACACTCGCGATCTGGTCCGCCTTCCCCAGGTCGCCGACGGCGACCGCGATCAGCGCGACGGCCCCGGCCGCTCCGAGAGCGACACCCGTCCACAGCAACGTTCCTGACTGTCCCCCAGCTGCCATGCGCCCATCATGACAGCGCGGGGGAGCCCGGCGGGACGGACCCCGGAGTCTCGCGGCCCACGAACAAGCGCGTGCGCTCCGGGAGATGGACCAGTCCCGCCGGGGAGACCGTCAGCGCCTCCGGCGGCAGGCGCTACTTCTTCAGCGTGCCCAGCCCCAGCGGTCCCGCGATCTCCTCCGCCATGACCCGGCCCGCCTCCTCCGCGAGGTCGTCCTCGGCCAGGTCCTCGTCCGTGTCGAGGCCGTCCAGGGCCGCCAGCGGCTGGTCGAGGCGTACGTGCGCGACGAGCGACTGCAGCGCCCGCAGGGTCGCCGAGGCCGTCGGGCCCCAGTTGGAGAAGTAGGAGAACTGCCACCACCACAGCGCCTCGCTCACGCGCCCGGCCCGGTAGTGGGCCAGACCGTGCCGCAGATCGGTGACGATGTCGGCGAGGTTGTCGGAGATCCGGGCCGGAACCGGCGCCTTGCGCGGCTCGTACGGGTCGAAGACCTCCGAGAAGACGTCCACCGGGTCCAGCATCACCGCGAACCGCTCGCGCAGGTCGTCCACGTCCGGCTCCGGACCCGTGTCGGTCTCGTACCGCTCGTCCGGGACGATGTCCTCGTGCGCGCCCAGCCGGCCGCCGGCGAGCAGCAGCTGGGAGATCTCCAGGAGCAGGAAGGGCACCGCGCTGTCGGGCTCGTCGCCCTTGGCCACTTCCGTGGTGGCCACGATGAAGGACTCGATCGAGTCGGCGATCTGGACCGCGAAGTCGTCCGGATCCTGCGTGATCGCGTGCAGTGTGGCGTCAGACATCGCGAGTGCCTCCTTCGGGCGCGGGCGCGCGAACCCTGTCGTCATACATCTAGCAGTCGCCGCCCCTCGAAGGCACGCCCCAGCGTGACCTCGTCGGCGTACTCCAGATCGCCGCCGACCGGCAGCCCGCTCGCCAGACGCGTGACCTTGAGGCCCATGGGCTTGATCATCCGCGCCAGGTACGTCGCGGTGGCCTCGCCCTCCAGGTTCGGGTCGGTCGCGAGGATCAGCTCGGTGACCGTCCCGTCCGCGAGCCGCGCGAGCAGCTCACGGATGCGCAGGTCGTCCGGGCCGACGCCCTCGATCGGGCTGATCGCGCCGCCGAGCACGTGATAGCGCCCGCGGAACTCGCGCGTCCGCTCGATCGCCACGACGTCCTTCGGCTCCTCGACGACACAGATGACCGACAGGTCCCGGCGAGGGTCGCGGCAGATGTTGCACTGCTCCTGCTGCGCCACATTGCCGCAGACCGCGCAGAACCTGACCTTCTCCTTGACCTCCAGGAGCGCGTGCGCGAGACGGCGTACGTCGGTCGGCTCGGCCTGGAGGATGTGGAAGGCGATCCGCTGCGCGCTCTTGGGACCGACGCCGGGCAGCCTGCCCAGCTCGTCGATGAGGTCCTGAACCACGCCTTCGTACAACGGAACGCCCTTCTGAGAAGTGCTTGATTCTTACGGTAGTGGCTGCCGGGGCACCTTAGAAGCCCGGGCGCGGAAGCGGCTCAGAAGCCGAGGCCCGGCATTCCGCCCAGGCCCTGCGTCAGCGGGCCCAGCTTGGCCTGCTGAAGCTGCTGTGCGTTGTCGTTGGCGGCCTGGACTGCGGCCACGATCAGGTCGGCCAGCGTCTCGGTGTCCTCGGGGTCCACGGCCTTGGGGTCGATCACCAGGCCGCGCAGCTCGCCGGAGCCGGTGACCGTCGCCGTCACCAGGCCACCGCCCGCCTGACCGTCGACCTCGGTCGCGGCGAGCTCCTCCTGGGCGCGCGCGAGATCCTGCTGCATCTTCTGGGCCTGCTGGAGGAGCTGCTGCATATTGGGCTGGCCACCACCGGGAATCACGGTCACTCCTGGCATTTCGACGGTATACGGATGACATCCGGACGACTGATGTGACGACTGACGTTCGGTACGGCCGAGCCTACGTGGTCCATGCCCGGCCTGCCGCCACAACTCTTTCGAGTGAGAAACTGCGGGCTCCTCTACCTGATCAAGACCCCCTTGTGGGCGGAAAACCCGGGATTCCGGGCCCACAGCCCACCATTCGGCGGTAGGAAGGGCAGGCACCACGTGCACCGCACGTCACAGAAGGACACGAGCGCCGAGCTGAACAGAGGAGTGCCCCGGTGAGCCAGCAGCCGGAGATGCAGCCGCCGCAGCAGCCGCCGGGGCAGCCGGGACAGCCCGGGGGGCCCGCAGCGAGCCGCGATCTGACCGGGACGCCGTTCCCGCTCGGCGACTGGGGCGAGCCTGCGGAGCGTCTGGACGAGCTCTACCGCTGGGTCGAGTCGAATGCTCTGCGCACGGCGGAGTGGTATCTGTCCGACCGGGTCTGGAAGCGCCGCTGCGCCCGGATCCTGCG
The DNA here is from genome assembly GCF_042264065.1 of Streptomyces sp. NPDC056222. NCBI lineage: Bacteria > Bacillati > Actinomycetota > Actinomycetes > Kitasatosporales > Streptomycetaceae > Streptomyces > Streptomyces sp. NPDC056222. Next base: position 18,983 of record NZ_JBHJTL010000025.1, read on the forward strand.
GGTCGGCACGGCGCTGGGTGTCATCGCGGGCGCGGCGCTGCCGCTGCTCGACGTCACCGACATGGCGGACGGGGCGGCGGGCTGGGGGTATCTGTCGCTGCTGCTCGGCGCGGCCTGTCTGGTCTGCGACCGGTACTTCGGTCTGACGTCCGGCTGGATAAGGGACGTGGCGACGGCCCAGGCGGTGCAGCGCAGGCTGCAGGCTCTGCAGTTCGACTGGGCGTCGGAGAGCGTACGGGAGGTCCTCGGGCCCACGGAGGGGACCGCCAGCGAGGCGGCGGAGCGCTGCCTCGGAGTGCTGCGGCGGTTCTCGGAGGACGTGACGGAGCTCGTACGGGCCGAGACGGCGGACTGGATGATCGAGTTCCGTTCGGGCCCCGCGCCGCTGGCCCTCCAGTCGGTGGGTGCCGGCGCGGCCCGCCCCGAGGGCTCCCACCCCTCGTCCCGCTTTCCCCTCCCCCCGGGCACCCGCCCGAACATGCCGCGCCAGCGGCCTCCGGAGCCGCGCTGACCGGCAGCACACGTGAGAAGGGCGCCCCGCGCCATGAGGGGCGCCCTTCTCATCGGTCGGATGTCTGCCGGGCTCAGCTCAGGATGATCATCGAGCCCTGTCCGAGGCTCCGCGTCGCCGCCGCGTGCAGCCCGAGCCACACATGACGCTCGCGCGCGAACGGACTGTCGTCGTACGCGATGGCTCCCGCCGGCTCCTCGAGCGTGGTCGGGCGCTCCGGTGGGAGCGGGGCGGCCGGCGGGTTGGCCGGGTCGATCCCGATCGCCGGGGCGACGAACTCCAGCTCCCGCAGCAGGCCGTGCGAGGACCCCAGCGGGCCGCCGCCCTCCAGGAGCTCGTCGTTGGAGAGCGGGGCGGGGAAGTCCACGGGGACGTACGCGCCGGCGTGGTCGTAGTGCCAGACCAGATGGGACTGTTGTGCGGTCGCCTCGAACATCTCGAGGAGCTGCTCGTAGTCACCGCCGAGCTCGTCGACCGGTTCGACCGCGAGACCGCACATCAGCAGCAGATAGGCGCGGCGGAGGAAGTGCAGGGCCTCGTAGTCGAATCCGGCGACGGGCGCCACGTCGCCCGAGAGCCCCGGCATGTAGGCGAAGACGGGAACGGTGGGCAGACCGGACGCGGTCAGAGCCTTGTCGTAGGCGGCGATCTCTTCGGCGAAGGGATTGTCGGGGCTGTGACACAGCACGTCGACAAGAGGGACCAGCCACAGGTCACAGGCCAAGGGAGGCTCTCTCTCCGTCAGTTGCAGGGACGGCCAGGGTAGTCGGCGCGGTCCGTGCCGCACACCCGCTGGTGACCTGCCCTTCGACACTCCCGCCGACACCCTCGCGCCGCCGTCACTCCGAGAGTCGCTCCAGGCGGTCCGCCCACGCCAGGGACTGGCTGTTGTACGCCTGGACGACCGCGACGGCCGCCTCGGCGTCCCCGAGCGTGAGCGCGTCGACGAGGTCGACGTGCCCGCTCCACAGCCAGCCGAGGACATCGCGGTCGGACCGCAGATACGGCACGGAGAACACCCACGCCTGGACCCGCAGCCGGTGCAGGAAGTCGGCGATGTAGTCGTTGTTGGAGACCAGCCTGGCCAGTTCGCGCCAGTAGCGGATGTCGTACCCGATGAGGATGTCCAGGTCGCCCGCGCGGGCCGCCCGCGCCGCCGCCTCGCCCCGGCGCCGTACCGAGACGAGCGCGACCCCGCGGGAGACGTCGGGCTCGGCGGGCGGCACGGGGGTGGGTGTGTGGCGGCGGAAGATGCCGTCCACGACGAGCATCCGGGCCTCGACCATCCCGCGGTAGTCGTCCACCGAGAACTGGTGCACCCGGAAGCCGCGGTGCTGGTCGGAGTCGAGGAGCCCCTGCGCGGAGAGGTCGACGAGGGCTTCGCGTACGGGCGTCGCCGACACCCCGTACTGCTCGGCGATCTGCTTGACGGTGAATTCCTCGCCGGGCTGCAAACGCCCAGCGAGCACCTCGTCACGGAGCGCGTCCGCGATCTGCCGCCGCAGGGTGTTGCGGGTGACAGCTCCGCTCGCGGGCATCTTGGTCGGCCCCCTCCGTCCGGCTTCGCACACCCTAGACCAGACGGAGGGAAGCCTCCGTGACGCCGGTTACGCGACGTTTGCGCCACCGGCCGCGCACCCGACGGCGCCGCGTTACGCGGTGTGCTCGTCGGCCACGCTCAGGGCCGCGTCGAGGGCGGCGAGGCCCTCCTTGGCCTCGGCCTCGGAGACGTTGCAGGCGGGGACGGCGTGGGTGCGGTTCATGTTGATGAAGGGCCACAGGCCGTGCTTCTTGGCCTCCGCGCCGAAGGCCGCCATGGGGGCGTTGGCCGCGCCCGTCGCGTTGTACGGGACGAGCGGCTCGCGGGTCTCCTTGTTCTTGACCAGGTCGAGCGCCCAGAACGTACCCATGCCGCGCACCTCGCCGACCGACGGGTGACGCTCGGCGAGCTCGCGCAGGCCGGGGCCGAGGACGGTCTCGCCGATGCGGGCGGAGTGCTCGACGACCTTCTCGTCCTCCATGACCTGGATGGTGGCCACGGCGGCGGCACAGGCGAGCGGGTGACCGGAGTAGGTCAGTCCGCCCGGGTAGGGCCGCTTGTCGAAGGTCGCGGCGATCTCGGCGCTGATGGCGACGCCGCCGAGAGGCACGTAGCCGGAGTTCACACCCTTGGCGAAGGTCATCAGGTCGGGCACGACGTCGAAGTGCTCGGCGGCGAACCACTTGCCGGTGCGGCCGAAGCCGGCCATGACCTCGTCGAGGACGAAGACGATGCCGTACTTGTCGCAGATCTCTCGGACGCCGGCGAGGTAGCCGGGCGGCGGGGTCATGATGCCGGCGGTGCCGGGGACCGTCTCCAGGATGATCGCGGCGATGGTCGCCGGACCCTCGAAGGCGATGGTGTCCTCCAGGTGCGCGAGAGCGCGCTCGCACTCCTGCTGCTCGTTCTCGGCGTAGAACGGCGAGCGGTAGAGGAACGGCGCCCAGAAGCGCACGACGCCGGCGGAGCCGGTGTCGGAGGCCCAGCGGCGCGGGTCGCCGGTGAGGTTGATCGCGGTGGAGGTGGCGCCGTGGTACGACCGGAAGGCGGAGAGCACCTTGTGGCGGCCCGTGTGCAGACGGGCCATCCGTACGGCGTTCTCGACGGCCTCGGCGCCGCCGTTGGTGAAGAAGATCTTGTCCAGGTCGCCGGGGGTGCGCTCGGCGATGAGGCGTGCGGCCTCGGAGCGTACGTCGATGGCGAAGGCGGGCGCGAAGGTGGTGAGCTTCGCGGCCTGCTCCTGGATGGCGGCGACCACGCGCGGGTGCTGGTAGCCGATGTTGGTGTAGACGAGGCCGCTGGTGAAGTCGAGGTAGCGGTTGCCGTCGTAGTCCCAGAAGTACGAACCCTCGGCACCGGCGACGGCGAGCGGGTCGATCAGGCCCTGGGCGGACCAGGAGTGGAACACGTGCGCACGGTCGGCGGCCTTCACGGCCGCGCCGGCCTGGGGGTCGGGTTCGACATGAGGGGTCATATGCCAAGGGTAAGGACGCGCAGGTCGGAGCGGCCATGACCATCTTGTCCACCGAGACCGCGGGCGACACGACACGTTGCCGCGCCCGCTCCGCGCGGGCGCGCCCGCCCGCGCTCTCCGTGCCCTGACCCAGCTCGCCATTGACAGCATCCTGTCGACATGACAGCCTTCTGTCATACAAGGAACGGCATCGACACGAACGCTGGAGGCCCAGAAATGCCCCGCACCGTCCACCTCGCCGTGTACGACACCCTCGCCGACTGGGAGACCGGCCACGCCACCGCCTGGCTCGCCCGCTCCGGCTTCACCGTCAGCACCGTCGGCCCCGTCGCCGACAAGCCCGTCACCACCATCGGCGGCACGCGGATCGTCCCCGACCTCTCCCTCGAGGACCTCCGCCCGGAGGACAGCGCGCTCCTGCTCCTCCCCGGCGCCGACCTCTGGGACACGAGCGACGACCTCGCCCCGTTCGCGGCGACGGCCCGCCGCTTCCTCGACGCCGGCGTCCCCGTCGCCGCCATCTGCGGCGCCACCGCCGGGCTGGCCCGCGAGGGCCTCCTCGACGACCGCGCGCACACCAGCGCGATCTCGTTCTACCTGGCCGCGACCGGCTACAAGGGCGGCGAGCACTACGTCGACGCCGACGCGGTCACGGACAAGGGCGTCGACGGCGTCGGCGACCTGATCACCGCCGGACCGACCGAGCCGGTCGCCTTCGCCCGCGAGGTGCTCGGGAACATGGGCGCCTTCGACGGCACCAGGCTGGACGCCTGGTACCGCCTCTTCCACGACTCCGACCCGGCGGCCTACGAAGAGCTCAACGCGGACGAAGAGGCCTCGTGAGCCGCGAGCAGCAGGACGCCCTCGCCCGCACCGCGCTGAGCGTCTTCCGGCTCAACGGCCAGTTCCTCGCCGCCTCGGAGGAACTGGCCCGCCCCGTCGGCCTCACGGCCGCCTGGTGGCAGGTCCTCGGAGCCGTACTCCGCACCCCGCAGCCCGTCGCGGGCATCGCCCGCACCATGGGCATCACCCGCCAGAGCGTCCAGCGGATCGCGGACCTCCTGGTGGAGCGGGGCCTCGCCGTGTACGAGCCCAATCCGGCCCACCGCCGCGCGAAGCTCCTGTCACCGACCCCGGAAGGGCTGGCGGCCGTCGAGCGGCTCGACCCCGGCCACGCCGACCTCGCGGCCCGACTCGCCGACGCCCTCGGCGGCCAGGCGGAGTTCGACGAGACCGTACGGGTCCTGGAACGGCTCTCCAGGGCGCTGGAAGCGGTCACCGAGGCGGATCCTGCTCCCCCGGTCGGTACATGGCCCCCGTCACGTACTCCATCGCCCGAGTGAAGACGGGGTCCGTCATCCGGCGGCCCATCTCCTCCTCGTCGACGTCCTCGATATGGGTCTGGATCCACCAGAGATTCCCGAACGGATCGCGGACCCGGCCGACCTTGTCGCCGAAGAAGAGGTGGGTCACCTCCGTGACGGACGCACCGCCCGCCGCGACGGCCTGCCGGTGCGTGGCCTCCGCGTCCTCCACGTACAGCCGGATGAACGCGGGCGTCGCGTCCCAGCCCGGCGGGCTGTCGAAGGCCATCAGCCGGCCGTTCCCGATCCTGAGCTCGGCGTGCCCGATCTTCCCGTCGTCCATGACGACGCGGCCCAGGTCCTCGGCCCCGAAGGCGCGCTCCAGGTAGTCGATGAGCCCGGCGGTGTCATGGCCGATGACCCACGGGGTGACCGTGGTGTACCCCTCGGGAATCGGCTGGACCTGACGCTGATCCTGCTTGTTCTCGCTCATGCCCCGAAGGTAGGGCGCAATGAGGCCGGATCCCGTCCTAGTACTCGAGCCGAACCCTGGGTTCCTGACCCGGGACGATGCCGAGCGGCTGGAGTCGGTCCCTGGGATCCCCGCGCAGAACCCGTAATGGACTGCCGACTTTCACCCAATCGGTGACCAATCTTTGATCCTCGGCGAGTAGCTTTCCAATGCACGCATTCTCGGGAGTGCTCTTAGTACACTCCCGAGAGTTACTGGTGCGGCGCCGATGATTGGGCACGAATTGACCGTCGAGGCTAGTGCAAAAACCGAACAGGCAGTTCTGCAGAAGACATGGCGGAGCATTCTGGTTCGACGTGTCATCTTGTCGTATCGACGCGCCAGACTGGCAATCTTCTGCTACCTGGCATGCAAGGTCCTGGGCGTCTCCTGGATTGCGATGCAATCCAGCGAGAGCGACAAGTCGCTTGCCACAATGCTGGGTTATGTATGGGATGCGCAGTGGTACCTGGGCATTGCGCAGAATGGCTACGGGCAGGCAGAACTGATCCCGGGCTACGGCGGTGGCCCGGCCGGCAGATGGCAGGACCTCGCGTTCTTCCCGTTGTATCCGGGGGTCGTGCGCGCAGTCAGCGAAGTGCTACCGATGACGATCGTCGGTACCGCACTGCTGATCACATTCGTGTCCTCCTGCGTCGCCGCATGGGGGATCCATGCTCTCGGAACAGCCCTGCACGGCAAGCGCGTCGGGCTCGTGCTCGTCATCCTGTGGGGTCTGCTGCCGCAGGCGTTCATCCAGTCCATGGCCTACCCGGAGGCACTGTTCACCGCGCTGTGCGCCTGGTCGCTGTATGCGCTGGTGACGCAGCGTCTGATCACGGCGTCCCTCCTTGCCGTGGCTGCGGGCCTGACCCGCCCCTTGGGCGTAGCAGTAGTGGCTGCTGTCGTCGTTACGGCGGTGCTCACTTCTCCGCGCGGGCGTCGAACGCTCTCCGCGATCCTCATCGCGCCACTGGGATTGCTCAGCTATTTCGTGTGGGCCGCAGTGTGTACCGGGCGACCGCTGGGCTACTTCGATGTACAGCGCGACTGGAAGACGCACGTCGACTTCGGCGAGTCGGTGATCGCGGCCACAACCAGGGTGGCCGCCGGCCACGTGAGCGCGGTGGAGCAAACCTCCGTGCTCATCGTGATCGCAGGCCTCGTACTCCTGTGGGCACTCCTGAGCTCGCGTCCGCCGACAGCGGTAGTCGTCTTCACCTTGATCCTGGTAGCCGTAGCTGTGGGCGTGAGCGGCTTCATTCAGATCAAGCCCCGCTTTCTGCTGCCCGGATTCACACTACTGCTGCCCGCGGCCACCTCTCTGGCCAAGGCGAGGCCGATCACACTTGTCATGACGCTCGCCGCACTGGCGTTCATTTCCTTCACGTACGGGGCCTACTTCGTCACCTCCGGATATACGCCGTAGCGCACGTTCGGGAGCGACGCCGGAGCGTGGCCTGGGGCGGAGCGGGCAGATGCGCGCGCTACAGCGGAACGGAACGAAGAGGGGTGCCTCCGTCGGCAGGAACCCGCATCGAGATCCGCTTCTGAAACGCCCTAGTCCGCCAGCATTTCGGTGACCGCGCTGCGCAGAAGCAGAGGATGCACGAACCTCCCCGGCCCGGTCGGCGGAAACCGCCAGGCCAGCGGCCAGGTCCGCCCCGTCAACGCCGGTACGGGTACGTAACTCGCATGGGCGGGCCCGGCATTGAGCCGGGTCACACCACGCGGCCAGGACCGTCGTGCGGTCGTACCGGCCGGAACGAGGAAGTAGACGCCCCGCCGCCCGTTGGCCTCGGTGACGACCGGGCCGGGGTCGCCGCCCGTGAGCTCTTCCATCCAGTCGGCGAGCCGACGGCCGTCTCCGCCGTCGACACGGACGGCGTCGAATTGCACGCCGGCCTTACGGAGTTGGAATCCGGAAACTGGAATCCAATCCATGTTTACCTGTCGATTCTCTACATTCACGAGGACATGTTCCCGCGCCGAAGCTAGCGTTTTCCACGACTGAGGAGGGCGCGTCGGCAACCCCTTGACCTGCGCCAACGCACCTTACAGGCAGTCGAATTCGGCGGAGAGCAGTTGAGACCGGTTGAGATCGGTTGAGTCCGGATGGGGACGGTAATGGCGCGTGCGGAGAACAAGGAAACGGCGGGTCCGGCGGCGCGGATGGCGGCCGCGGTGGCGAAGAGATTGCGGTTGAAGAAGGGCTGGGCGCAGGAGCAGTTGGGGGCGCGAATGGGTTACACCGGCGCGGCGATCAGCGCCATGGAGTGTCTTTCGCAACCGGTGAGCGACGAGATGCTGGTGAAGCTGGAGGAGGTGCTGGGGGACGGTACGGGCATCTTCGAGGAGATGCGGGAGCTGGTGCGGCTGGAGAAGTTGCCGGAGCAGTTCCGGGGGTACGCGCCGATCGAGCAGAAGGCGGTGAGCCTGTGCCTGTACGCCAGCCATGTCGTGCACGGGCTCTTCCAGACGGAGGCGTACGCGCGGGCGCTGATCGCGGGTGGTTATCCGGAGCCGACGCCGGAGCGGGTGGAAGAGCTGGTGGTCGGGCGTATGGCCCGCAAGGCGCTCTTCGACCGCAAGCCGACGTGCGAGATCGAACTGGTGCTGGACGAGTCGGTGCTGCGGCGGCCGATCGGGAGCGCGGAGATCATGCGCGAGCAGCTCACGCACCTCGTGGAGTGCGCGCGGAGGAGGAACGTGAACCTTCAGGTCCTGCCGCTGGACGCGGGCCTGGGCGGTGAGTACGCAGGTGCCCGGGGCGAGTTGAACCTGGTCGAGACCCCGGCCCACGACCGCGTGACTTTCCTGGAGATCCAGGGCGAGAGCCTGCTGATCACCGAGCGGGCAAAGGTCAGTACGCACACTCAGCGGTATGCGAAGATCCGGGCACAGGCCCTGGACCCGCGCGGGTCGCTGGGCCTCATCGAGCGGTTGGCAGGAGAACTGAGATGAGCGAGAACCTGCGCTGGTTCAAATCCAGCTACAGCGACGATGGCGGCGGCAACTGCGTCGAAGTGGCCTTCGACTGGAGGAAGTCGTCCTACAGCGACAGCGGCGGCGGCGACTGCGTCGAGATCGCCACCTGCCCCCACTCCGTCCACCTTCGCGACTCCAAGGTCCCCGACGGTCCCACCTTCGTCGTCGCCCCGGCCTCCTGGTCCGCGTTCCTGGCCGCCTGTCAGGACTGACGTCGTCCCGGCCCTGTCCGGGGCCTCGTCCGGGCCCTGTCCCGGACGCGTCCCGGACGGGACCATGCCTTGAGCGGGTTCGCCGGACGCGACCAGAGTGGTGCCCCGTCAGGCCCCGGAGTCTCCGGAGCCCACACGACGGAGGTGTCAATCAGCATGGTTGTTCGCACGTTATTCGCGAGCGCAGGCATCGGTGCCGCGCTCGCGCTGGGCGCCATGGCCGCTCCGGCGCAGGCCGCGCCCGCACAGGCCGCGTCGTCCCAAGCGTCGCCGTCCCAAGCGTCGGCGTCCGATGTCGTGATCATGTCCTGTCCGCCGCCTCCCACCTCGCCGACGCCCCGTGCGGGCTACCGCTGCCTCTCGTCGTACTCCACCGAGGCGCAGTGCAACACCGGCGTCCTGCGTCACATCGCAGCGACTCCCGCGACCGCGGGCTACTGCCAGAGCAAGGGTTCGAGCTGGTGGGGCTTCGTCAACAGGTACTGATGCTCGACACGCCGGTTCCCGGGGCCCTCCGCCGAGGGTCCCGGGAACCGGCGTGTCCGTACGGGGGCGTCAGCAGTACAGGTTCGCGCCGGTCGGCACGCCGAGGATCTGCGTGAACTGCTGGTACTTGCTCACGCGGCTCTGGACCTGCGCCGGGTTCTTGCCGTCGCACTCCAGCGAGCCGTTGATCGAGCGGATCGTCTGGCCGAAGCCCGCACCGTTGACCATGGCGTTGTGGCCGGTCATCGTGCCGGGGCCGCTCTGGGTGTTCCAGTACCAGAGGCCGGTCTTCCAGGCGATGGGCGCCTCGCGCTCGACGCGGTACGGGTTGTTGAGCAGGTCGATGCCCAGGGCGTCACCCGCGGCCTTGTAGTTGAAGTTCCAGGAGAGCTGGATGGGGCCGCGGCCGTAGTAGGCGGCCTGGCCGGCGGGGCAGCCGTAGGGCTGGCTGCTGTCGCAGTAGTGCGGGTAGTTGGCGGTGTTCTGCTCGACGATGTGGACCAGACCGCCGGTCTCGTGGCTGACGTTGGCGAGGAAGGCGGCGGCCTCCTGCTTCTTCACCGTGTCGTTTCCGGTGTTGGCGAAGCCGGGGTAGGCGCTGAGGGCGGCCGTGAGACCGCTGTACGTGTAGAAGGAGTTCCGGCTCGGGAACATCTGGTTGAACTGGGCCTCGGAGACGACGAATCCGGAGGGGTTCGGGGTCGTACCGCCTCCGCCGCAGGAACCCTCGTCGCGCCAGACGTCGGACGAGCCGGGGCGTTCGTTCTGGGTCCACCACTTGGCGTACCAGTTGTGGCCGTTGTACGAGGCGGTCATGCCGCCGGTGTACACGCTGCCGGAGTTCCAGGCGGCGACGCAGGCGGGCGCGGCGCCCGCCGAGGTTGCCGGGATGAACACGGCCAGCCCGACAGCCGTACAGAGTGCGGACAGGAGGATGAGCAGACGTCGCTTCATGAACTCGCCTTTCCGTGGGGGAAGGCCAGCGAAGCGTCTTTGGTCTGGACCTGTCAAGGTCTAGACCATCACTTGTGACAATCGGCGGTCGAACCACTCGCGGCCGGGCTCAGTGGTTGAGGACGCGCTCCAACAGGCTTGTCAGCAGCTCGCGTTCGAGCTTCGACAGGGGTTCCATCAGCTCGTCCTGGACTCCTGCGAACACCTCGTCCAGGCGCTCCAGATGACTACCGCCCTGCTCGGTCAGGGTGATGACGTTGCGTCGGCGGTCCTCGGGGTCGGGGGTGCGCTCGACGTGCCCACGTTCGGCGAGTTCGTTGATGACGGCGACGAGGTCGCTGCGGTAGATGCCGGTGCGGCGGCTCAGGCCGGCCTGGCTGGTCGGGCCGTACTCGTCGAGCGAGGCGAGCACCGCGTAGTGCCACTTACGGGCGTCCTCCCCCGCGAGCCCCTCGCTGATCAGGCGGTCCGCGCGGGCGGCGGTCAGGGCCAGCAGGCGGCTGGGCAGACCGCGGAGGCGGGCCGGGGTCTGGCGCTCATCCATCTCGGAGGCATCGCCTCCGCTGTCCGTCGTCATGACCGCAGATTACCCCTTGCGTTAGTCGTCCGAACGATGTAGCTTCATTAGCGGCATAAACGTTAGGGTAATAAACGTTAGAGGAGTGAACGGATCATGGCGACGATCAATGTCCTCGACTCGACGATGTACTACGAGGAGTCGGGCGCAGTCGGCAGCGCTGCCGGCGCGGGTGCCGCCCCGCTCGTCTTCCTGCACGGCAACCCCACCTCCTCCCACCTGTGGCGCCATGTCCTCCCGGCCGTCGGCGGCGGGCGGCGGCTGCTCGCTCCGGACCTGATCGGGATGGGGCGGTCGGGCAAGCCGGACCTCGACTACACGTACGCGGACCAGGCGCGGTATCTGGACGCCTGGTTCGAGGCGCTCGGGCTCGACGAGGTCGTGCTGGTGGGGATCGACTGGGGCGGGTCGCTGGCCTTCGACTGGGGCGCCCGGCACCCGGAGCGGGTGCGGGGTGCGGCGTTCATGGAGACGATCCTGCGGCCGATGAGCTGGGAGGAGTTCCCGGAGAAGGCGCGGGACCGGTTCAAGGCGTTCAAGACGCCCGGGGTCGGCGAGGAGCTGGTCCTGGAGAAGAACCTCTTCATCGAGGACTCCTTCACGCAGACCGTGCTCACCGGTCTGGGCGAGGAGGACCTCGATGTCTACCGGGCGCCGTACCCGACGCCCGAGTCCCGGCGTCCGATGCTCGAATGGCCGCGCGCGATGCCGCTGGACGGCGAGCCGGCCGAGGTCGTCTCCCGCATCGAGGCGTACGACACGTGGTTGGCGGACAGCACGGACGTGCCGAAGCTCCTCCTGACCTTCGACGGCTCACCGACCCTGATGGTCGACCCGCCGATGGCGGCCTGGTGCGAGGCGAACATAGCCGCGCTGGAGACCACCCACTGCGGCCCGGCCGGCCACCAGGCCCCGGAGGACCGCCCGAAGGAGATCGCGGCCGCGATCACGGACTGGGCGGACCGACATGGACTGGGGCTGTAGCGCACGAGGCCCCCGGGGCACGGCGGCCGACCGCGGGAGCGGCGCGTTGGCCGGCTGTTGGACCAGCACCGTGACCGGCCACGGGAGCGGCGCCGTGGCTGGCCGCGCGAGCTGCCGACGCCGCGTCCGGCTGGGCCTGCCCTGCGCCGAGCGTCGGTCGTGTCAGCGCCCCCGGGTCTCAGATCATCAGGATCATGCGGCCCGGCCGGTGCCCCGCCTCCGCCCTGCGGTGAGCCTCCGCGACCTCCTCCAGGGGCATGACGTCGGCCACCCGGGTGATGATCTCCCGATCCGCCACCTTCTCCAGGGTCTCCTTCAGCCGTGCGGCGTCCGGCTTCCCGCGGACGGTCTCGACGCGAATGTTCCGTTCGGGGGCCGGCGTCCGGTTGGCGGCGAGCGCGACGAAGGCGCCGCCGTCCTTCACCACTGGGAGAACCGGAGCTGCGTGGAGCGCCCCGTCGAAGACTGCGTCGACCCCCTCCGGGACGAAGTCCAGCACCTTCCGGACCACGTCCTCGGGTGTGCCGCGGGTGACGCTGTGCTCCGCGCCGAGGACCTTCAGTTCGTGCTCGTCGCCCTCGTGGGCGACGGCCACCACCCGCAGTCCGGCCGCCGCGGCGTACTGCAGCGCGAGGCGGCCGACCACCCCGCTGGCGCCGGTCACGACCAGCGTCGACCCAGCGGGGAGCCCGAGCCGGTCGAGGCTCTGCTGGGCGGTGGCAGAGGCCAGCGGGATGGAGGCGGCCACCGTGTAGTCCACGTCGTCCGGGATCGGGGCCACCCACTCCGGGGCGACGCGTACGACCTCGGCGTACGTGCCTTCGCCCGTCAGCTCCTCCCACCAGGGCACGAACCCGGCCACGCGGGTCCCGGCCGCCATGCCCGGCACCGGATCGAGGAGCTTGCCCGCGAAGTCGGTCCCGAGGACGAACGGGGGCTTGAGGTCACCGACCTCGTCGGCGTACACACCGGCGCGGATCCGCAGATCCGCCTGGTTCACACCGGCCGCCTTCAGGCGCACCCGTACCCGTCCCGGGACGTCTCCGGCCTCGGGCTCGGGCCGGCGGGCCATCCTCAGGACCTCAGGGCCACCGTAGGCGGTCACTTCGACGACACGCATGGGGTTCCTCTCCGACAGGCCCCCTCGTGGCCATTACACCCACGGTCCTCACCCCCGGCAACACATGCTCCGCCAACCCGTGCGGCCCCGCGACCGCCGCTGAACGAAGGGAGAACTCCATGTGGCGGGATGCGACCTCCCCCGCGGAACCGCACACGCGTCCGTACCGTCTCGCTCGTGGACTGGCTTACCGCTGAGAACGTCATCGCCGTGGTCACCGCGCTCCTCGGTGTCCTCGTCTCCGCCGGCGTGGTCGCGTACGAGCGCTTCCTCCAGCGGGGCAGGAGGCTCGGCTACCGCGTACAGCTCAACACCCCGCTCCGCGACGCGGGCGAGACCGCCGGCGACCTGACGCTGTGGGACGGCGACATCGGCGACTCCAACGGGTCCACGCTCGTGCTGCTCCGGATCGAGAACGACGGTCTGCGGGACATCACCCACGGCGAATACACCCAGGGGGACGACACCGGAGGGCTGAAGGTCACCTTCGGCGACCGGCTCGTGCGGGCCGTCGTCGCGACGATCCCGCGCGCGTTCGAGCCGGTGAAGATCGACATGGCCGCCGGGCTCGGGCTGCGCAAGCACGAGAACTCCGTCCTGATCCCCAAGGTCTCGCTCGAACGGAAGCAGTACTTCAAGCTGCTCGTCCTGCTCTCCGGCAGCGTGGTCGAAGGCGCGATCCGGATCAACGGCTTCCATGAGACGGTCGAGGTCCACCACAACAAGAGCATGAGCGTCGACGACCGCAGACCGACGTTCAGCCCCGCCGCCCGGAACATCACCCTCGTCCTCGCCGCCTGTGTGCTCGCCCTCGCCACGATCATCGTCCGCAGCGAGACGCCGCCGCCGATCGGCTGCGCCCGGGGCACGCTCACGGTCACCGGGTCGACCGCGTTCGCCCCGGTGGCGCGGGAGCTGGCGAAGAAGTACGAGAAGGACTGCGAGGGCGCCACGGTCGTGGTGGACGCGCACGGTTCGACGGCCGGCATCAGGGAGCTGGCGACGGTCGGCGCCGAGAGCGGCTCCAAGGGCTCCCCTGCCGTCATCGCCCTCTCCGACGGGCGCAAGCCCGGCGGTTATCCGCAGCTGCGGGAAAGCATGGTCGCCGTCTCCCTGTTCACGCTCGTTCTGAACAACGAGATACCGGTCACGAACCTCACCATCGACGAGGTCCGCCGCCTGTACCGGGGCGAGATCACCAACTGGAACCAGATCCCCGGCGGGCCGGACCGTCCGGTCCTGCTGGTCAGCAGGGGCGCCAACTCCGGTACGCGGGAGGTCTTCCAGCGCCGTGTCCTCGGCCGCAACGAGCCCGCCAACTCCTCGCTCGACTGCGTGACCAAGGACGACCCGGGGGCACCGGTCGTCCGCTGCGAACTCGACACCACGGACCAGGTGGTGTCGACCGTCGCCAAGCTCCCGGGTGCCATCGGCTACACCGAACTCCGCTCCGGTACCGGACTGAAGGGCCTGCACCGGGTGTCGATCGACAACCGTGTGCCGAACGTCGACGAGATCGGCGAGTCGACGTACCCGTACCGGGAGATCGAGTACGCCTACACCTGGGGAGAGCCGCCGGCCGACTCGCTGACCTCCAGCTTCCTCACCTACCTGAGCCGTGGCAGCGGCCAGGACGTGATCCGCACCCACGGGCACCTGCCCTGCGCGACACCCAAGGGCCTGCGGATCTGCGGTGAAGGGTGACAACGGGAGGGAGAACCGGCGGGACCGGTCTGGCATCCTCTTTCGACGTGGAGCCTTTGAACACGGAAGACCCGGTCAGCATCGGCCCGTTCCGCCTGCTCGGCCGACTTGGCGTGGGTGGGATGGGTCGGGTGTTCCTGGCGCGTTCGGCCGGCGGCAGGACGGTCGCGGTGAAGGTCGTACACACCGAGCTGGCGGCGCAGGACGAGTTCCGGCGCCGGTTCGCCCGTGAGGTCGCCGCCCTGGAGCGGGTCGGCGGCACGGGCACGACCCCGGTCCTCGGTTCGGACACGGCCGCCGAAGCCCCCTGGGTGGCCATCGGCTACGTACCGGGGCCGTCGCTGCGGACCGTGGTGGGCGACGAGTTCGGGCCGCTGCCCCCTACGACCGTACGGTCCCTGGCGTCCGGGCTCGCGCGGGCGCTCACCCATGTGCACACCGCCGGGCTCGTCCACCGCGATCTGAAGCCCTCGAACGTGCTGCTCACCGTCGACGGCCCGCAGATCATCGACTTCGGCATCGCCCGCGCCGTCGACACGATCACCGACGGCGGACTGACCAGCACCGGAGCGGTGGTCGGCTCCCCCGGCTTCATGTCCCCCGAGCAGGTGCGCGGCGAGAAGCTGAGCCCGGCATCGGACATCTTCTGCCTCGGCTCGGTCCTCGTGTACGCGGCGACGGGCCGCTCCCCGTTCGGTACGGCGGACAGCGGCGTCCACGCCACGATGTTCCGCATCGCCCACGACGAGCCCGACCTGACCGACGTCCCGCCCGAGCTCGCCGGCCTGGTGCGGGCCTGCCTGGCCAAGGACCCGGCGGCCCGGCCCTCCGCCACCGAGCTGGTGGAGACGATCACCGTCGCCGACCCGTGGCTGCCGGCGGAGGTACTGGCCCGCCTCGGCCGCCACGCCGCCCGGGTCCTGGAGGCCGAGGCGGAGTCGACCGCCACCGACGGCACACCGGCCCGCCCGGACGACCCCACACCGCCTCCCGCCCCGAAGGCGACCGGAAAGCGGCGGCGCACCGGCCTGATCGCCGCCGCGACGGCCCTCGTGCTCGCCGCGGCGGCCACGCTCACGTACGTCTTCTGGCCCGACCCGGACAAGGGCATGGACGAGCAGAAGAACCAGGCACGCGGGAAGACCGGTGACGTGTCCGCCCGCCCGGCGGGGATCGTGCCGGCGGCGTTCCTCGGTGCGTGGGAGGGCGTCCAGCGCGGCTCGGCCGACCACCCCAGGGCGACCATGCGGATCGAGATCGGCCAGGGCGCCATGGGCGCCAAGACCGCCGTCTACGTCCAGGTGAACGAGGATCAGCTGTGCATGGGCCGCTCCCGGCTCGTCTCCGCCGACGAGGACAAGGTGGTCCTCGGCGAATCCGACGTCACCACGAGCGTTCCCGCCCAGCGCTGCACGCCCGCCGCCCACCAGACCCTCACCCTGCGCTCCCCCGAGGTCCTGGAGTGGACCTCGGGAGCCGCGAAGACCACCTTCCGCAAGGCCAAGACCGGCACGAACATCGTGCCGACGCAGTTCCTCGGCCGGTGGAAGATGGAGAACGACCCGCTGATCTTCGGTGAGAACGTCGACCGCTACAGCGACGAGGTGACCATCACCCAGGGCCCTGTCGGCGCCACCGTCTTCCGCCGTGTGCACGTCTACCCACGCACCGACGACGAGGGCAACCCGACCCCCGACTCGGTCGCCTGCACCTTCACCGCGATCCTCGCCGGATCAGGAACGCCCCTGATCATCGGCCCGGGAACGTCGGACCCGGACGCCTCCGACCGCGACTGCGAGCGGGCCGACATCTCCGGCTATCTGTCGATCGTCCCCTTCAAGGGGCGGGACAAGCTGTTGGTGTTCCCGATGCTGGACGGGGAGCCGGGCGAATACTTCCGCAGCTAGGGCCTGTGAGAGGTCTGATGACGACCCCACACAGGCCCTGGGGGCGGCCTGGCGGCGCGCCCTGCTGGGCCACAGGGTCCCATCGTCAGGGCGCGTCGGCCGAGAGGTCGGGCCTAGAGCAGCGCGATCACGCGCTCGACCGCCGCGACGAGCGGAGCGCCGATCGCGCCCGCCGCCCCGGCGATCTCCGCGATCCGGTCCAGCGCCCGGCGCCGCTCCTCCGGCTCGGCAGCCGGACCGGCGGCGATGGCCGGCAGGGTGGCGTCGAGGGACTGTGCCGTTCCCGCGGGCACGTTGCCGCGCAGCTCCACGAGCAGGCGGAGCAGCTCCTGCACGGCGGCCTCCATTGCGGGAGAGGTGGCCTGGGCGCCGACCGTCCCCGACTGGTGGTTCACCATGCCGGTGTTGTTCGTCCCGTCGTGCATGTTGACGGTGTTGCCGTAGAAGTAGTTGTCGCCGCTCATCCGTTGGACATCCCCACGTTGCCGCTGCCGCCGTACATGTTCACGGCGTTGCCGAAGAAGTAGTTGGCGGGATTGCTGATCATCACCCGTTCGACCTTCACCGCGAACTCGTTGTCCGGGTTCTCGATCGCCTCCGCGAGGGTGTGGACGAGCTGCCTGAGGTAGGCACGGTCCCGGCTGGTTACGACGGCCTGCGAGGGGCCGGACGTCTCGACGGCCAGGACGAAGTGGGACTTGGCCAGCACCACGCTGAGCATGTCGCCGACGAAGTAGATCACCAGGCACACCACGATGAACCAGAGGAACGGTGTGACCGGGTCCGAGTCGTTCTCGTAGGACGACGAGCCGAGGGAGGTCTCCTCCGTGACGAAGGCCAGGAGCAGCCCCACCAGAAGGAGGACCGCCATCCGCTTCATGAAGCGTACGAAGGCCTCGGCGCGGCGCGGGTGGAGCGTGAACGTGTAGACGCGGGCGATGTTCTGGAGCGGATACGCCGCTCCGTCGACCCAGAGCAGTCGCTTGCTCAGCTTGACCTCGACCACGTCCCCGACCACCGGTGGCGCGGACGGCGGCGCCGGCGGGGCCGCCTTCCACGGCCGCGGCGGTGTGGAAGGCGGTGGTGGCGCCTTCGGTTCTTCTGCCATGAGTCCCCCTGATTCCGACGACGGGTCGACAAGTGTGACCGGAGAAAGGGAAGTTGACGAGAGGGATTCAGGGCAGAGTGCGTGTCGCCGCCGCTCGGGCGTAGTCCTGGACGAGCTGCCGGGTGTCGTCCGCGCGCCAGGCCAGGGCGAAGCGGCTCGGGGACACCCCGTCGACGGGCAGGACGACGACCCCGCCCCGGGTGAGCAGCGGCGCGTTGCCCGCGGCCACCAGGCAGATACCGAGGCCGTCGACGAGCGCCTCGTAGGTCTCGTCCGTACTGGCGATCTCCCCGCCGATCACCGGGGGCCGGCCGTCGCGCGCGTCCAGCGCCAGCCAGTGGTCGCGCAGTTCGGGTGTGGTGGCGGGCAGCGCGAGGAACGGTTCGTCGAGGAGCTCGGCGAAGTCGACACGCTCGCGCCCGGCGAGCGGGTGAGTCTCCGGCAGGGCGACCAGGCGGGGTTCGGTGGCGACGACGGCCCAGCGGTAGCGCTCGGCGTCCGCCAGGGGCAGCCAGACGAAGGCGACGTCGCTGCTGCCGTCGGCGAGCCCGGCCGTCGGGTCCTCCCAGCCCACCTGCCGCAGCTTCAGCCGGATCTCCGGGTGGGCCTCGGTGAAGCGGGAGCGGATCGCCGGCAGCAGCCCGCCCCGGCCCGGGCTGGTGGACATCCCGACGACGAGGGTGGCCTGCTCGACGGCGCGGGCCCGCCGCACGGCCTCGTCCGCCTCCGCCCAGGCGGCGAGCACGGCACGGGCGTGCGGAAGCAGCGCCGTACCGACGGGGGTGAGGCGGACGCCGTGCCGGTCACGGTCGAAGAGCGGGGCACCGAGCTGCCGCTCCAGGGCCCTGATCTGCTTGCTCAGCGCGGGCTGGGAGACGTAGAGCTTCTCGGCGGCTCGGGTGAAGTGCAGTTCCTCGGCGACGGCGACGAAGTACCGCAGGTCCCGCCCGTGCACGTCCATGGTCATAACCATGGGCTATCACGGCAGGTCTTGGACCGGCAATGTCCCTGTGGCACAGGCTGGTTGTGTCATCGAAACGAGGGAGAACGGTCCATATGAGCAAGGTCTGGCTGATCACGGGTGCCAACAGCGGTTTCGGACGCGCCTTCGCCGAGGCGGCGATCGCGGCCGGGGACGTGGTCGTCGCCGCGGCCCGCCGGGTCGCGTCCCTGGACGACCTGGTCGCCGCCCACCCGGACCAGGTCGACGCGGTCGCGCTCGACGTCACCGACACGGCCGCGATCGACCGGGTCGTGGGCGAGGTCGCCGAGCGCCACGGCCGTATCGACGTCCTGGTGAACAACGCGGGCCGCACGCACGTCGGTTCGGTCGAGGAGACCGGCGACGCGGAGCTCCGCTCGCTCTTCGACGTGCACGTCTTCGGCCCGGCGGCGCTGACCCGCGCGGTCCTGCCCCTGATGCGGGCCCGCCGCTCGGGCGCGATCGTACAGCTCAGCAGCGTGGGCGGGCAGATGTCGATGGCCGGCTTCGGCGCGTACAGCGCGACGAAGTTCGCCCTGGAGGGCATGTCGGAGGCGCTGGCCGACGAGGTCCGCCCGCTGGGCATCGATGTCCTGATCGTGGAGCCGGGCGCCTTCCGCACGAGCCTCTTCGGCAACCGCAGCGCGAGCGCGGACGGGATCGCCGACTACGCGGACACGGTGGGGGCGACCCGTACGTACGTGGAGACGAGCGGCGGCACGCAGCCGGGGGACCCGGCGAAGGCGGCGGCAGCGGTCCTGGCCGCCCTGGACGCGGAGGAGACGCCGCTGAGGCTGGCGCTGGGCGACGACTCGATCGACACGATCCTGGGGCACCTGGAGCAGGTGCGGTCGGATGTGACGACGTGGGAGAAGGTCGGCCGCGACACGAAGCTGGACGCGTAGGCGCCGCCCTGTTGTGGTTGGACACAACGGACGGCGCCCCCTCGCCGGGCCTGGGCTCCGGTGACTGAGAGGGCGCCGTACGGTGGGGCGCCGTCGTGGGTTGTGCCCACCCGTTCCTCCCCCTAGGGCTGGCGCCCTGGGGGGACCCCCACTGCGGAACGATTGCCCACAACCCGTGCGGTCTTCCTACAGGAACGAGTTGATCTCGATCGTTTCCGTGCGGCCCGGGCCCACGCCGATCGCCGAGATCGGCGCGCCCGACATCTCCTCCAGCGCCTTCACGTACGCCTGCGCGTTCTTCGGCAGGTCCGCGAAGGTCTTCGCCTTGGTGATGTCCTCGGACCAGCCCGGCAGCATCTCGTAGATCGGCTTCGCGTGGTGGAAGTCGGTCTGCGAGTACGGCAGCTCCTCGACGCGCTTGCCGTCGATCTCGTACGCGACACAGACCGGGATCTGCTCCCAGCCCGTCAGCACGTCGAGCTTGGTGAGGAAGAAGTCCGTCAGGCCGTTGACCCGGGTCGCGTACCGCGCGATGACCGCGTCGAACCAGCCGCAGCGACGGTCACGGCCGGTGGTGACACCGCGCTCGCCGCCGATGCGGCGCAGCGCCTCGCCGTCCTCGTCGAACAGCTCCGTCGGGAACGGGCCGGCGCCGACACGGGTCGTGTAGGCCTTGAGGATGCCGATGACCCGGCTGATCTTCGTCGGACCCACGCCGGCGCCGGTGCAGGCGCCGCCCGCGGTCGGGTTCGAGGAGGTGACGAAGGGGTACGTGCCGTGGTCGACGTCCAGGAGCGTGCCCTGGCCGCCCTCGAAGAGCACGACCTTGTCCTCGTCCAGCGCGTTGTTGAGGATCAGGGTGGTGTCCGCGACGAACGGCTTGATCTGCTCCGCGTACTGGAGCATCTCCTCGACGATCTGCGCGGCGTCGATGGAGCGGCGGTTGTAGAGCTTGGCGAGCAGCTGGTTCTTGCCCTCCAGCGCCGCCTCGACCTTCTGGGTGAGGATCGACTCGTCGTACAGGTCCTGGACCCGGATGCCGACGCGGTTGATCTTGTCGGCGTAGGTCGGGCCGATGCCGCGACCCGTGGTGCCGATCTTGCGCTTCCCGAGGAACCGTTCCGTCACCTTGTCGAGGGTGACGTTGTACGGCGTGATCAGATGCGCGTTGCCGCTGATCAGGAGCTTGGACGTGTCAACGCCGCGCTCGTTCAGTCCGCTCAGCTCGGAGAGCAGGACCGCCGGGTCGACGACGACGCCGTTTCCGATCACCGGGGTGCACCCCGGGGAGAGGATTCCGGAAGGGAGAAGATGGAGCGCGTACTTCTGGTCGCCGACGACGACGGTGTGGCCGGCGTTGTTGCCGCCCTGGTAACGCACTACATAGTCAACGGATCCACCGAGGAGGTCGGTGGCCTTTCCCTTGCCCTCGTCACCCCACTGAGCACCGAGCAGCACAAGTGCGGGCACAGGCGTACACCCCTTCCGGGCGGGGCATGTCCAAGGTCAGGGGGCCATAATGCCGCCTCACCGGTGTGCCCCGGAATAGACGAAGCCCCTGGCGCAATAGCGCAAGGGGCTCTTGCACAAAGATGCTACCCGAGGAAGGACCGAGGTGTCGGCTCACGACCAGCTGCTGGTGGTCATCGACCCGGTCGCCCGCCGAAGTGACGGCGAGTCCGTACGGATCGCGAAAGATGTGTTGTGTGCGGGAGCAGAGACGAAGATCTGTCTTCCGGACAGCCCGGAAGAATTCTTCCGGGCCCTTGCGCGGCGGGGCTCCCGCCGCCCTGTGGTGGTCGGCGACGACCGCACGCTGCTACGGACGGTGACGGTCCTGCACCGGGAGCGTGAGCTCGCGGACGGGGCTCTGTCCCTGGTCCCGATCGGCGCCCCGGGATCCCTGGAAGTCGCGTACGCGCTCGGCGTGCCGCAGAGCGCGGTGACGGCGGCGCGGGCGGTGCTCGACGGGGCCGTACGCCGCCTGGACCTGCTGGTCGACGACAGCGACGGGGTCGTGCTCGGTGACCTGAGCATCCCGGCGACGCCGGGGCGCACGGTGACCGATGCCGCGCCCTCCGTCTGGGACACCTGCCGTTCCCTGGTCCGCACCCTGGTCCGGCCCGCCCCCTCCCAGCTCGCGGTGCGCACGCACCGCCTCCGGGTGGAGGCGGACGGTGTCCTGCTCAGCGATGTGAACGCCCCCGTCGAGGGGGTCAGCGTCCACTCCGTGGCCGGCGTGGCGGACATCACCATCCACCCCCCGTCCGCGCCTCCCATCCACACCGGCGCCCACACGCTCACGGTCTCGGGCCCGGACTTCCGCTACCGCGCGGACACGGTGGTGTCGGGGCCGGTGCGCAGACGGACGTGGGTGGTGCGCGAAGGGGCGTGGGGGCTGACGCTGCCCAAGGCGTGAGGCGCTTTCGGGCGGACGCATGGGCTCAGCACTTGCCATGCCTATCGATTATCAATAGATTTCCATCGTGACTCGATTGAAGGAGCGACGATGGGAAGACTGACGGTGCTCGCGCTGCGCGCCGTGCTCGTGGTGGTGCTCACCGGCACCGCGCTCGTACAGGCGTTGATGGTGTGGACGCTGGTCAGCGGGAACGACCCGGAGGACGGATCCCTCCCGCTGACCCCGCTGCGCGTGCTCACGATCCTGGGCCTGGCGTCGGCCCAGGTCGCCCTGGTCTGCGTATGGCGGCTGGTGACGATGGTGAGACGCGGAACCGTGTTCTCCCACACCGCGTTCCGGTACGTGGACATCGTGATCGGCGCGATCGTGGCGGCTTCCCTCGTGTGGTTCGCGGTCACGGCCCTCAACGCACCGGGTCAGCGGGAGGATCCCGGCGTCACCGTGATCATGGGCGGGATCGGCCTGGCGATCCTGGGGGTCGCGCTGATCGTGCTCGTCCTGCGGACGCTGCTCGCCCAGGCCGTCGCGCGCGATGTCGAGGCGACGGCGATGCGGGCAGAGCTGGACGAGGTGATCTGATGCCGATCACCGTCGACATCGACGTGATGATGGCCAGGCGGAAGATGTCCGTCGGGGAGCTCGCGGAGCGCGTCGGGATCACGCCGGCGAACCTGGCGGTGCTCAAGAACGGCCGCGCGAAGGCGGTGCGCTTCACGACGCTCGCGGCGCTCTGCGAGGTACTGGAGTGCCAGCCGGGGGATCTGCTGCGGTGGGAACCCGGGCCGGAGAACGGATCCGAGACGGGATCCGAGGGCGAACGCACCGCCGACGCCGAAGCCGCGGCCGACATCGCGACGAGCGGCTGACCCCGACCGCCCACGCCCCGGACCCAGACCCGAGGCCCGCCAGACCCGGACCGAGGCCCGGACCCAGACGCGGACCGAGGCCCGGCCCGGACCCGGGCCGAGGCCCGGGCCTACGCCTCGGCCTCGGCCTTCGCCTTGGCCGCCCTGTGCTCCCGCCAGCGGCCCATCATCCCGAGCATCTCCTCCTGGAGGAACTCGAAGAACTCCGCGGTCTCGGCCGTCCGCCGCCCCGCCGCCGTGCCCGTACCGAGGATCTCGGAGCCGTCCCGGAGGACCTTCTCCCAGCGGACCAGGATCTGGTCGCGGCGGGTGATCGTCTCGTACCAGACCTCGTTGTGAAGGACGTAGCGCTCGCGGCGCGAGCCGGGGTCGCGTTCACGGCTGACCATGCCGACCTGGTTGAGGTACCGGACGGCTCCGGAGACGGCGGCCGGGCTGATCTGCAGCTGCTCCGCCAGTTCGGCGGAGGTCATGGACGCCGATTCCGAGGCCAGCAGCGCCGCGAACACGCGTGATGCCATCCGCTGCATGCCGGCCTCGGTGAGTTCGGCGGCGAAGCGCTCCACGAACCGGGACACGGCCTCGTCGTTGCCGTCGCCGCCGGCACCGGTCGTCGTCATCTCGCTCATCCCCCAACTTTATACGGTTCCTTAACTTCACAATTTTGTGAAAGTAGCGTACGTTCTGAAGAATGACGAAGGCAATCACCATCGCCGGACTGCACAAGTCCTTCGGGCGGACGCATGCGCTGGACGGCCTCGACCTCGCGGTCGAGACCGGTGAGGTCCACGGCTTCCTCGGACCCAACGGCGCCGGGAAGTCCACCACCATCCGGGTCCTGCTCGGGCTGCTGCGGGCCGACTCCGGCGCCGCCCAGCTCCTCGGCCGCGACCCGTGGAAGGACGCCGTCGAGCTGCACCGCCGGATCGCGTACGTCCCCGGTGACGTGACGCTCTGGCGCAACCTCTCCGGCGGCGAGGTCATCGACCTCTACGGCCGGCTCCGCGGGGGACTCGACAAGGCGCGGCGGGCCGATCTGATCGAGCGGTTCGAGCTCGACCCGACGAAGAAGGGGCGGACGTACTCCAAGGGCAACCGCCAGAAAGTCGCCCTGGTCGCCGCCTTCGCCTCCGACGTCGACCTGCTCATCCTCGACGAACCCACCAGTGGCCTCGACCCGCTGATGGAGGAGGTCTTCCAGAGCTGTGTCGCCGAGGCGCGCGAGCGCGGGTGCACGATCCTGCTGTCCTCGCACATCCTCAGCGAGGTCGAGACCCTCTGCGACCGGGTCAGCATCATCCGCAAGGGGCAGACGGTGGAGAGCGGTTCGCTCGCGGACCTGCGCCATCTCACCCGTACCAGCGTCACCGCCGAACTCGCCGGCGCGCCGAACGGGCTCGCGCACCTCCCCGGCGTCCACGATCTCGCCGTCCAGGGCCACAAGGTGCGGCTCCAGGTCGACACCGACAAGCTCGACGCGGTGCTGCGCTCGTTGACCGAGTCGGGAGTGCGTTCGCTGACGAGCACTCCGCCCACGCTGGAGGAGCTCTTCCTCCGCCACTACGCCGACGAGACTGTCGAGGTGACCGCGCGATGAGCACGCTCGCCGTGCATCTGACCGGGACCGGGTCCCTGGCGCGGCTGGCGCTGCGCCGCGACCGCGTGATGCTGCCGATCTGGGCGCTCGTGACCGGCGGCATGGTCGCCAGCGGCGTCGGCTCCCTGGAGGGCCTGTACGGCACCCAGGAACAGCGGACCGAGCTGGCCACGTCGATGAACGCCAACAGCTCGATGCGCTCGCTGTACGGGCCGGTGTTCAGCGACTCCCTCGGCGGGCTGGTGGCCTGGCGCTTCAGCACCTTCGCCGCCGTTCTCGCGGCCGTGATGAGCCTGATCATCGTCGTTCGGCACACCAGGGAAGAGGAGGAGACCGGGCGTCAGGAGATGCTCTCCTCGGCGGTGGTGGGCCGCCGGGCCCCGCTGACCGCCGCGCTGCTCGCGGCGCTCGTCGCCAACACGGCCGTCGCGCTCCTGATCACGGCCGGACTCGCCGGTCAGGGTGCGGGCGGGGCGCTCGCCCTCGGGCTCGCGGTCGGCGGCACGGGGATGCTCTTCGCCACGATGGCGGCGATCGTGGCGCAGCTGACGGAGAGCGCGCGGCTCGCGAAGGGCCTGACGGCGGCCGTGCTGGGTCTTGCCTTCGTGCTGCGGGCGGCGGGGGACGCGGGGACGGCGGACGGCTCGTCGGTGCTGACGTGGCTCTCGCCGATCGGCTGGGCCGAGAACGTGCGTGCCTTCGCGGGTGAGCGGTGGTGGGTTCTGCTGCTGATCGGCGCGGGCGTGCTCGTACAGGCGGCGGTGGCGTACGAGCTGGCCGGCCGGCGCGATGTGGGCATGAGCTTCCTGCCGACGCGGCCGGGCCCGGCGGAGGGGCTGCTCGGGACGGCCGGCGCGCTCGCCTGGCGGCTGCAGCGGGGCAGTGTGCTCGGCTGGTCGATCGGCTTCCTGCTCGGCGGGATCGTCTTCGGCGGGATGGTCGAGGGCGCGGCGGACATCGTGGGCGACAACGAGCAGGCGCGGCAGATCTTCGAGCGGATGGGGGGCCAGACGGGGCTGACCAACGCGTTCCTCGCGACGATGGTGGGCCTGTTCGGGATGATCGCGGCGCTGTACGCGGTGGGTTCGGTGCTGCGGCTGCACGGTGAGGAGACGTCGCAGCGGGCGGAACCGATCCTGGCGAACGCGGTGGGGCGGGTGCGGTGGGCGGCCGGGCATCTGCTGATCGCCTTCGGGGGCGCTGCGTTGGTCATGCTGCTGAGCGGCTTCGGCCTGTACGTCTCGTACGGCTCGGACCTCGGTCCGATCCTGGGCGCGTCGCTGGCGCAACTCCCCGCGATCTGGACGCTGGCGGGGCTCGCGGTGCTGCTGTGGGGCGCGTTCCCCGGGGCGGCGGTTGCGGGGTGGGGGGCGGCGGGCCTGTGCCTGGCGCTCGGCTGGATCGGCCCGGCGCTGGATCTTCCGCGGTCGATCCTGAACCTGTCCCCTTTCGGGCACCTGCCGAAGCTGCCGGGCGGTGACATGGCGTGGGGCCCGCTGCTGACACTGACGGCCCTGTCCCTGGCCTTCGTCACGACGGGCCTCTGGCGCCTCCGCGTCCGCGACGTGACGACGTCCTGACGCCACCATGAAGGGCCTCCGGAAACGGGGGCCCTTCGCGGTGCCTGTGGCCTGGGCGAGGGCTCTTACACCTCCACCTGGAGTTCGTTCACGCTCCTGATCACATAGCCCGGGTTCCAGGTCGGTTCTGCCGTCAGGCGCAGGCGTGGGGCCTTGCGGATCAACTCTCCGAAGAGTGACGTCAGTTCCAGGCGGGCCAGTGGTGCGCCCAGGCAGTAGTGGATGCCCGCGCCGAAGGTGATGTGAGGGTTCTCCGCTCGGGAGAGGTCCAGCACGTCGGGGGAGGCGAAGCGGGCGGGGTCCCGGTTCGCCGAGCCGAAGAGGAGGGCCACCTCCGAGCCGCGGGGGATCCGGACGTCGCCCACCTCGATGTCGTCCAGGACCCAGCGCTCGAACATCTGCAGCGGGGTGTCGTAACGCAGCAGCTCTTCCACAGCTGTGGACAACATCCCGTCCGGATCCCGACGCAGCGCCGCCAGCTGCTCCGGATGCCGCAGCAACGTCCACCAGCCGTTGACCGTGGTGTTCACCGTCGCCTCGTGCCCCGCGTTCAGCAGCAGCACGCAGGTGGAGATCATCTCCTGCTCGGTCAGCTCCTCCACCGCGATCAGCGAGGAGATCAGATCCTCCCCCGGATCCTTCCGCCGCCGCTCGATCAGCTCCCGCAGATACGCCGAGAAGTCGAGCGACGCCTGGACCGCCCGACGCGCGGTCTCCTCCGACGGGTTCAGCTCGAACATGCCGCAGATGTCCGCCGACCAGGGCCGCAGCCGCCCCCGCTCCTCGTCCTCCGCAGGGATGCCCAGCATCTCCGCGATCACGGCGACCGGCAGGGGTTCGGCGACGTCGGCGAGCAGGTCTCCGCCGCCCCGCTCGACCAGGCCGTCGACGAGCTCCGCCGCCAGCCTGCGCACCGTCGGCGCCAGGTTCTCCACCGTCCGGGGCGTGAACGCCTTCGAGACCAGGCGCCGGATCCGCGTGTGGTCGGCCGCCTCCAGGTCGAGCAGACCGTGGTCGTTCAGCGTGTGGAAGGGCTCGTGCGCCGCGGGCGGAGGCGTGCGCCCGAACTCCTCGTGCGTGAACCGGTGCGTGTACGTACGGCCGAGGCGCCGGTCCCGCAGCAGCGCCGACACGTCCTCGTAGTGCGGGATCAGCCATTGCCGCGTCGGCCCGTACCAGTGCGCCCGGCCCGTCGCCCGCAGTTCGGCGTAGGCGGGGTACGGATTCGCGACGAAGGCCGGCGACCACGGCTCGAAAGGAACATCCATGGCCGGACGCTACCGGGCGCGCACCGACCGGCCTAGCCATCGACCGGCCTAGCCTCCGACCTGCACCAGCCTCGCCTCGTACGCGAACACCGCCGCCTGCGTCCGGTCCCGCAGCCCCAGCTTCACCAGGATCCGGCTGACGTGCGTCTTGATCGTCGATTCGGCCACCACCAGATGGTCGGCGATCTCGGCGTTCGACAGGCCCTGCGCGATCAGCACGAGCACCTCGGTCTCACGCTCGGTCAGATCCCCGACCTGCGCCAGCGTCGGCGGCCTCGGCGTCTCGGCCGCCTTCGCGAACTCGGTGATCAGCCGCTTCGTCACGGTCGGCGCCAGCAGCGCCTCGCCGGCCGCCACGACCCGTACGCCGTCGGCCAGCTGCCGCGCCGACGCGTCCTTGAGCAGGAAGCCCGAGGCCCCGGCGCGCAGCGCCTGGTACACGTACTCGTCCAGGTCGAACGTGGTCAGGACGAGGACCTTCGCGTCGGCGTCCGCCGCGACGATCTCGCGGGTCGCCTCGATGCCGTTCAGCTCCGGCATCCGGATGTCCATCAGGACCACGTCCGGGCGCAACGCCGCCACCTGCGCGATCGCCTCGCGGCCGTTGACGGCCTCGCCGACGACCTCGATGTCAGGCATCGCGCCGAGCAGCACCGAGAAGCCCTCGCGGACCATCATCTGGTCGTCGACGATCAGTACTCGGATCACTGGTCCGTCTCCTCACGCGTCACGGGGATGAAGGCCGTGACCTCGTAGCCGCCGTCCTCGGTCGGCTCGGACGTCATCTCGCCGTTCAGCATCGACACCCGCTCCCGCATCCCGGTGATGCCGTGCCCCGCTCCCGGGGAGGGCTTCACCAGGCCGCGCGCCGGGCCGTTGACTATCCGCAGGCCCAGGCCACCGAGGACGTAACTCACCTCGACCTTCGCCCCGGCGCCGGGCGCGTGCCGCAGCACGTTGCTCAGCGCCTCCTGGATGATCCGGTACGCCGAGAGTTCCACACCCTGCGGCAGCTCCCGCACCGCGCCGGTCACCGTCTTCTCGACGTCGAGTCCGGCCTCGCGGACGTTGCCGATCAGCCCGTCGAGTTCGGCGAGCGTGGGCTGTGGGGCGTCGGGGGCCTCGTAGTCCTCCGCCCGTACGACCCCGAGGACACGCCGCAGCTCGGTCAGGGCGGCGACCGCGTTCTCGCGGATGGTGACGAAGGCCTGCTCCAGCTCCGGCGGCGGGTTCTCGACCCGGTAGGGCGCGGCCTCCGCCTGGATGGCGACCACCGACATGTGGTGGGCGACGACGTCGTGCAGCTCGCGGGCGATGGTGGTGCGCTCTTCGAGGAGCGTGCGCTTGGAGCGTTCCGCGGCGGTCACGGTCTGCTGGGCGGTGACGGTCTGCTCGGCCTCGCGGCGGACCTGGAGGACGGTCACGGCGAGCAGGGCGAGCGCGGAGGGGAAGAGGACCGACAGGGCGTTGTCGCTGCCTCCTCGGAGGGAGGTGGCGAAGAAGGCGTACACGAGGGTGACGACCCATATCCAGGCGGCGGTACGGGGCCGGGTGCGGGCGGCCACCACCGTCATCACCACGACCTGGGCGATGCCGGAGGTCGGGCCCCACGGCCAGCCGTGGTCGTACGAGCCGAGGAAGGCGACGAAGGGGGTGAAGGTCAGCGACGCCCAGAACGCGAGCACGGGGCGGATCAGCGTCAGCAGCACGGCCACGGCCGGCATCCCGGCGTAGATGAGGACGAACACGCCGTTGCCGGACCCGAGGTCCATCCCCATCGCGAAGACGAAGAACGCGAAGGCGGCCACGATCGCATGCGGCGTCCAGCGGGCCTTCCTGCGCATCCGCCCCGGCAGGCGCCGCGTCAGCGGTCCGTCGACCGCCATCGGAGGCAGCGGCCGGTAGGCGAAGGCGTCATGGAAGAGGTCCTGGCGCAGCCCGCCGAGGGCACCCTGGGCCAGGCGGAACTCGGGGCTGCGGCTCGTTTCACGGGTGTCGGTCACATCAGCCAAGGTACGGGGGCGGGCGGACGCGGTCGTCACCTTGAATATGGATCCTCCCGCGTCCTCCCTGAGTACTACGGCGCTGACCAGGGCGTGTGCGCGCTCACCGACGTACGCGTGCTCGCGGTCGGCGGCGCCGCGTGCGCACGGTCACGCGCGGAAGGCCTCCGCACGGTCACGCGCGGAAGGCCTCCGCATGGTCCGCGGCCCACCGCTCGAAGGTCCGCGCCGGGCGGCCGGTGACCCGCTCCACCGTGTCGGCGACCGTGCGGCCGACCTCGGGGGTGTTCCCGTACGCCTCCAGCAGGAAGCCGATCACGTACTCGTCCAGGCCCGCCGTCCGCCACTGGCCGACGGCCTCCTCCTCGGTCAGCTCGACCAGCCGGACCTCCCGGCCGCGGGCCGCGCCGAGGGTCGCGACCTTGTCGTGCAGGGTGAGCACCTCGGGGCCGGTCACGACGTACGACTGCCCGCCGTGCCCCTCCTCGGTGAGCGCGACGGCGGCGACCGCGCCGATGTCGCCCTCGTGGACCATGGCGCTGAGCCTGCCGACGAACGGCTCGCGGACCTCGTCGTCGGCCTGGATGCCGGGCGCCCACTCCAGGGCGTTGGACATGAACTCGACCGGCATGACCACCGTCCAGTCGAGCCCCTCGCTCTCCTTGACCGCCCGCTCCAGCGGGGTGTCCTCGCCACCGTGCAGCACGGTCACCCGGCGGACCCCCGCCTTCGCGGCGAGCTCCAGAATGCGCGGGCCGGTCTCCAGCGGGGCGAAGGCGGCGCCGCCGAAGGTGATCAGATGCAGGCCGGTGACGCCCTCCAGGGCGGGGGCGAGCGCGTCGGGGTCGGTGAGGTCGCCGACGGCGATCTCGACGGACTCGGGGAGCACGGTGCGGGCCTTGTCCGCGTCCCGGGTGAGGGCGCGGACGGCGTGGCCGCGGGCGAGGAGCTCGGCGACGACCTGGCGGCCGACGGTGCCGGTGGCTCCGGAGACGAGGACCTTCTGGCTGCTGGTGCTCTGCTGGTTCTTCATGCCTCGACGGTAGGAAGGCTTGCGGTCAGCTTCTGTCCGCAAGCCTCGGGCCCTGTGTCCGCTCAGAACGCGAGCTGGGCGATCTCCTCCGCGACCACCGCGCAGGCGTCCGCCGCCGGGTCGATCAGTGGGAAGTGGCCGACTTCCGGGAGGAGCGTGAAGCCGACCGTCTCGCCCGCCTTCGCCGCCGCCTCCACATAGGCGTCGGCCACGGCCTGCGGGACGACGATATCGTCCCGGCCCTGGACGACCGTCGTGGCGATCCCCGTCGGCAGCAGCAGCGCGGGGTCGGCATGGCGCGCCCGTACGTCGAACTCCCCTTCACCGCCCAGGAATTGGGTCACCGCACCACCGCACACCCCGAGCTCCACGGCTCGGTCGAAGTGCGCGATGGGGGCGAGCGCGACCACCCCGCGCAGCGCGGGCGGGGCGGGCAGCCGCCAGGGCGCGTCCGGCGCCAGCACGTGCCGGGCGGCGGCCCACAGCGCGAGATGCCCGCCCGCGGAGTGGCCGGTGAGCACGATCCGGCGGGGGTCGGCCTGCGGCAGATGCTCGGCGGCCAGCCGCGGTACGGCGTCCAGCGCCGCGGCCACGTCGTCGAAGGTCTCCGGCCAGCGCCCCGCGACGGGGGCGGTCCCGCCCTGCCGGGGGATGGCACTGCCACGCCGGTACTCGACGTTGGCGACGGCGAAACCTCTACGGGCCAGAAAGTCCACGAAAGGAGTCAGGTGCTGCCGGTCGTACGGCGCCCGCCAGGCACCGCCGTGCAGCGCGACGACGAGCGGGGCCCGCTGCCGGCCGTCGCGCGGCGCGTAGAAGTCGACGACCTGGTCGGGGTGTTCGCCGTACGCGGCGGACACATCAGGGGCGACGGCCGGGTGCGAGAAGGCCGATGCTTCTTCGGCGGCGTCGCGCGCGGCGGGGTCCGGCATTCTGTTCCAACCTCTCAGGGACGCGGCCGAATTGGCCTGACCTGCGGGGACCGTACCAGGACTGACGCCCCCACAGATCAAGCGACAATCGGACCTACGAACCCGACACGTCGGCCTGGGCCCCCGCCGGGACCTCGGCCAGCACGTCGGCGAGGACGCGCGCCGCCCGCTCCGCGTCCGCGAAGCCGACGTACAGCGGTGTGAATCCGAACCGCAGCACATCGGGGCGGCGCAGATCGCCGACCACCCCGCGCCGGATCAACTCCGCCATGATGTCCGGCGCCTCGGCGCACCGCAGCGCGACCTGGCTGCCGCGCTCCTCGTACGGCTCCGGGGTGAGCGACGCGACGCGGCCGGCCGGAACGTACTCCCGTACGCACTCCAGGAAGAAGTCGGTCAGGGCGAGGGACTTCACCCGGACGTCCTCGATGTCGACCCCGTCCCAGACGTCCAGTGCCGCGTCGAGCGCCAGCATGGACAGGATGTCGGGGGTGCCGACACGGCCCCGGAGCGCGCCCGCCGCCGCCTCGTAGCCCGGGGTCATCCCGAACGGGTCGACGTGCGAGTTCCAGCCGGGCAGCGGCGAGTCGAAGGCGGCCTGGTGGCGCTCGGCGACGTACAGGTACGCGGGCGAACCGGGGCCGCCGTTCAGGTACTTGTAGGTACAGCCGACGGCCAGGTCCACCCCGTGCTCGTCCAGGCCGACCGGCAGGGCGCCGGCGCTGTGGCACAGGTCCCAGACGGCGAGCGCGCCCGCCGAACGGAGCGCGGCCGTGATCCCGGGCAGGTCGTGCAGCCGGCCGGTGCGGAAGTCGACATGGTTGACCAGGGCGGCGGCCGTACGGGGCCCGACGGCGCCCGGCATGTCGGCGGGCGCGACCGGCACGATCCGGCGGCCGGTCACGCGGGCCGCGGACTGGGCGATGTACCCGTCCGTGGGAAAGGTCGTCGCGTCGACGAGGATCTCGTCCCGGTCGTCCGTGCTCAGCCGGGCGGCGGCGACCATCGCCTTGAAGACGTTCACACTGGTCGAGTCGCCGACGACTATCTGTCCGGGCGCGGCGCCGACCAGCGGGGCGATCCGGTCGCCGATCCGCTCGGGCGCGGTCCACCAGCCGCTCTCGTCCCAGGAGCGGATGCGCAGCTGCCCCCACTCGCGGGTGATGACATCGGCCATCCGGGCGGGGACGTGCGCGGGCAGGGCGCCGAGCGAGTTCCCGTCGAGGTAGACGGTCTCGTCGTCGAGGGCGAACTTCTCGCGCAGCTTGGCCAGCGGGTCCTCCGCGTCCCTGCGCAGCGCGTTCTCTCGCAGGGGCTCAGACATGGCTGCGCGCCGTCCACAGCTCGGGGAACACGTTCTTCTGCGCCCGCTTCTCCAGCCAGGCCACGCCGGCCGAGCCGCCGGTGCCCGTCTTGGAGCCCATGGCTCGGCGGGTGGCGACGAGGTGGTCGTTGCGCCAGCGCCAGATCAGCTCGGCGACGTCGCTCAGCGCCTCACCCAGACGGACGAGTTCGGCGTTCTGGTCGCTGTCGGCGTAGATCCCGGCCCAGATCTGCTCGATCTCGGGCGACGGCTCGTACTTCTTCGCCAGATCGCGGCCGAGCACGGCCTCCGGCACGGGCAGGCCGCGCCGGGCGAGGAGCCCGAGCACCTCGTCGTACAGGCTGGGCTCCTGGATCGCCTTCTCCAGCTCGGCGTGGACGCGGGGCGCGCCGCGGTGCGGCACCAGCATCGACGCGGACTTCTCGCCGAGCAGGAACTCCATCCGCCGGTACATCGCCGACTGGAAGCCGGAGCCCTCGCCGAGGGCGGCACGGTAGGAGTTGAACTGCGCGGGGGTGAGCTGGGCGAGCGGCCGCCAGGACTGGTTCAGCGCCTCCAGCTCGCGCACGGAGCGCTTGAGCGCGTCCATCGCCACCGGGATGCGGTCCTCGCGCAGCGCGCGGCCCGCGGTCTCCCACTCGTGGACGATGACGGTGAACCACAGCTCCATGACCTGGGTGGTGACCAGGAAGACCATCTCGCCCGGATCGTCGGAGCGGAGGTGCTGGAGGTGGGTGAGAACGTCCGCCTGTACGTAGTCCTCGTACGGCGTCGTGCCCGCGAAGTCGAGGTTCGGGTCTGCGACCGAACCGGCTCCGGAGGCATCGGGGAAGGTGGACATCGCTGTCTCCTCGATACGCAACTACCGGGTAGCGGTCCGCTCCTTCCGTTTGGCAAGTGGAGCCCCGGTCCCCTCGGGGCCGCGTGCTTCGTCGCGCGCGGTCCCATGCGCATCATGGCACGATCGGGCCCTGGATGTAGCTACCGTCTTCGTCATACGGAAATGCGTTCGATCGACAACCGTTGAGGCCCTTGATCTGCTGCATCATCACCGGCGCGGGCTTGCCCGGCCCCGGGCAGCTCATGTGCATCCGGATGCCGATCTCGTGTCCGACCTCGTGGTTGATGATCAGATGCCGGTACTCCGCCGGTGTGCCGGAGAAGGTCGGGGAGCCGAGCATCCAGCGCTTGAGGTTCACCACGACACCCTGGGTGGTCTCGCAGTTCAGCTCGCCGCGGGTGTTGAGGCCCTGCGCGAGACAGAGCCTGTCGGCGGTGTTCGGGGTGGCGATCCGGATGACGAAATCGGCGTTCTCGGAGACCAGCTGGAAGCGTCCCCGGCCGTGGGCGGCCCAGCCGCGCGGATGGTCGAGGATCTGCTGGATCTCGGTGGCGACCTGCCGGGCGGAGAGGTCGATGCCGTCCTCGACCTGGACGCGGTAGCGGCGCAGGGTGCCGCCGCTACCGACGGCGTCGCCGGTGGACTGGGCGGTGGTGAAGGTACCGGCGCCGGAGGCCGGCACGGTCGTCTTCTTGGGCGTCGGCTTCGGCTTCGGCTTGGGGGTGGTCGGCTTCGGCTTCGGCGGGGGTGTCGTGGCCGGCGGCGGGGGCGGCACGGTCGTCCGCTCGACGGTGGGGGCGGCGGCCTCGGCGGAATCGGGCTTCTGGCCGCTGTTGTAGTGGGCGAGGGCGACGCCTGCGCCGAGGGAGAGCGCGACCAGGGCGAGCGTGGGCAGGGCGAGCCGTCTTATGGGGCTTTTCGGACGCCTCTTGGACCGGCCCCGGCCCCGCCGGCGGCTCTGTGTGCGGCCCCGGCCTGCGGGTGCGGCGGCACGCTTGCCCAAGACAGACTTCTCCCCTGCGTAAGCCGGAGTGGGGGAAGAGGGTGGGGCCTCTGCGCCGGCGCTCGGTACAACGGTCCGAAGGATCGTAACCGTCACTTCGAACGCCTTCGAACGGCCACAGGACTATGACCGGATTTCCCCCTGCCCTTGGGGACAGGGGGAACCGAGCGTCACATCGGGTTCCACCGGGCGTCACCTCACGGCTGCACCAGGAGTCGCCTCACGGCTCCGCCGGGTGTCAGCCGAGGGTCTCGGCCGCCGTCTCGGAGGAGTCGCGCAGGAACGTCGAGCAGCGCTCGTACTCGTCCTTCTCGCCGATCTCGCCGGCGGCACGCGCCAGCGCGTGCAGCGCCCGCAGGAAGCCACGGTTCGGCTCGTGCTCCCACGGCACCGGACCGTGTCCCTTCCAGCCACTGCGGCGCAGCGCGTCCAGGCCGCGGTGGTAGCCCGTACGGGCGTATGCGTACGACTCGACGACACGACCGCCCTCGTACGCCTCGTCGGCGAGCTGGGCCCAGGCCAGCGAGGAGGTCGGGTACTTGGCGGCGACATCCGCCGGCGCGGCGCCGTTCGCGAGCAGCTCGCGCGGCTCCGGGTCGTCGGGCAGGTGGGTGGGGGGCGGTCCCCCCAGCAGGTTCTCATGCATGGCCATGGGGCCAGTCTGCCTCAGCTGGTGCCCGGGTCCAGCGGCGGCGCCGTCACCCCGCAGTGCACCTTGCACTCGGGGTGGCAGCCGGCCCGGCCGACGGGTACCCGCACCGTCGCCCAGGCGAGGACCGCCCCCGCCACCATGAGCCCCGCGCACATCGGCATCGCCCGCCGGAACGTCTCCCCGAACTCCTCCGCCGAGCGGTACGCCTCGGGCCCCATGCCCGCCAGCGCCGGCAGCGCCGCGACCGCGAGCAGGCCCGCCGCGCGGGCCGCCGCGTTGTTGATCCCGCTCGCCAGACCGGCGCGCGCCACGTCCACCGAGGCCAGGACGGTCGCCGTCAGCGGGGCCACCACGACGGTCAGGCCGAGGCCCAGCACCACCATCGCCGGCAGCACGTCCTGGACGTACGAGGCGTCCTCGCCCACCCGCAGCATCAGCATCATCCCGCCGGCGCACAGCAGCGGCCCCACGGTCAGCGGGATCCGCGGCCCGATCTTCTCGCCCAGCTCCCCCGCCTTCGCCGACAGCAGCAGCATCAGCACGGTGGTCGGCAGCAGCGCCGTCCCCGCCGCGAGCGCCGAGTAGCCGGACACCACCTGGAGCTGGAGCGTGGCCAGGAAGAAGAAGCCACCGAGCGCCGCGTACACGCACAGCGTCACCAGATTGACCACGGTGAACAGCC
The DNA here is from genome assembly GCF_042264065.1 of Streptomyces sp. NPDC056222. Classification (NCBI taxonomy): domain Bacteria; kingdom Bacillati; phylum Actinomycetota; class Actinomycetes; order Kitasatosporales; family Streptomycetaceae; genus Streptomyces; species Streptomyces sp. NPDC056222. The sequence goes on from NZ_JBHJTL010000025.1 coordinate 54,453, forward strand.
GGGACGCGAAGACCGAAGGCGGCACCATCGCGCTCTCCCCCCGCCGCCGCTCCACCAGCACGAAAGCCGCCGCGACCACGAACCCGGCCGCCCCCGACCACCACGCCTCGGCGATCAGCGCGTATGTGACGAGGGCGAGCCCCGCCGCACCGAGAAACGCGCCGAGGACGTCGAACCGACCGCTCGCGGACTCGTCCCGCGACTCGGGCACATGGCGCAGCGCGACAGGTACGCACAGCGCGGCCAGCGGCACGTTCAGCAGGAACACCCATCGCCAGCCGGGCCCGTCGACCAGCCACCCGCCGACGAACGGCCCGATCGCCGCCCCGACGCCGCCGAACCCGGACCACAGCCCGACGGCCTTCGCCCGGTCGTCCGGGTGGAAGCTCGCCTGGATCAGCGCGAGCGAGCCGGGGGTGAGCAGCGCGCCGCCGATGCCCTGGAGGGCACGGGCGGCGATCAGCACACCGACGTTCGGCGCGATCCCGCACAGCAGCGAAGCGATCGCGAACCACACGATCCCGACGACGAAGACCTTCCGCCGCCCGTACCGGTCACCGAGCGCCCCACCGAGCAGGATCAGCCCGGCGAGCGTGAGCATGTAGGCGTTGACGGTCCATTGGAGGTCGGCCATGTCCGCCCCCAGGTCCTCGCCGATGTGCGGCAGGGCGACATTGACGACGGTGGAGTCCAGCAGCGCCATCCCGGACCCGAGCACGGTGGTGAACACGATCCACCGCCCCGTGCCGGAGGCGAGCCTGATGTCCATTCCTGCATGGTCCCGCGATCGACGGAGCCCCGCCCGCCGGAAGGGCGGACGGGGCTCGTCAGGTCGCTCGGGAGCGCCTGGGCGGGTGACTCAGCGGGTGAAGTTGAAGTACTTCCACTGGCCGTACGCCGTGGTGTTCACGCTGTCCCCGGCCGCGCCGTCGATGTACGAGGAGCGGACGCGGAAGCGGTAACCGGCCGCCCCGTCGCCGTCGATCGTCACGTACGCCACGCCGTTGGGGTTCAGCTGGAAGTAGTCCGAGGCGACGTGCTGCCACGCGCCCCCGTACCAGATCTGGAGGTCCAGCCGGGTCTTGCGAGCCGGGTAGGAGTTGTGCCAGGCGGCGATCAGCGGGTCGGCCGTCTGGTGGTAGGTCTGGTACCAGGTGCTGCCGATCTTCGTCCACTTGTAGTGGCGCGACATCGTGGTCGCCAGCCCGGCCCGGGTGTACACGGCCGAACCGGCCTGCGCCGGGGCGGAGCGGGTGTCGCCGGCGAAGACCGCGGACACCCAGGTGTCACGGGTCATCTTCAGCTGCACCGCCAGCTTGCCCTCCGAGTTGACCGTGCCGCGTCGGAGCAGGCGCTTGGGCTCCGGTCCGAACGGGTCGGCCCAGAGCTCCACCACGCGGTTCTTGTACGTCGGGCCGAGCGTGGCCGTGTACCAGACGTTGGTGTTGAAGTTGACGTTGAGCCCGTGACGGTCGATGGTCAGCGCGGTCTTGTTCCGCGAGACCTCGACCTTGGCGGTCGAGGAGGCGCCGTTGTGCGTGGCGTCCCCGGCGTACTCGACCTTGTAGGTCACGGCGCCGCCGGCGGTCGGGGTGTCCGGGAACGAGAAGGCCCCGTTCGCTCCGAGCGTCCTGGTCCCGAGCGCCTTGCCCTGCGGGGCCTCGACGTCGTACCGCGTGACGGTGAGCGGCGTACCGGCCGGGAGGGGCACGGAGGCCGTGACCGTTCCGGTGACGGTGAGCGGCTTGAGGACCGGCGCCGTCGCGGGAACCTTGACCGTGACGGCCGGCGCGGACATGGTCGGCGTGTCCAGGACGTGCAGGCGGGCGGCGGCCCCGTGCGCGGTGGTGACCGCGAAGAGGCGGCTGCCGCCCGGCTCCCAGGCCAGACCGCCGTCGGCGAGTTCGTCCCCGCCGCTGCTGGTGCCGGTGCCGGGGAAGTCGTACGTGCGCACGGCGGTCGAGTCTCCCGGCCGGTACACGAAGACGTCCTGGTCGTACGGCGCGTCGGAGCCCGCCGCGACGGTGCCGTCGGGGGCGACGGCCACGGCCGCGCCGTGGTACTCGCTGGCGTAGGACCCCACCTCGGCGAGGTCGGAGGTCTGCCACACACGGTGGCGGTTGCCGGCGGTGGCCGTGATGAGGCGGCTGCCGTCCGGGGTGAAGGCGAGGTCGCCGACCATGCCCACCGAGCCCACGGAGTCGGAGGTGCGCGCGGTACGGGTCGCGGCACCTGTCGTCACGTCGTACGCGCCGATCACGAACCGGTGGTAGTAGGACGACACGGCGGCGATGGCGTTCGGGTTCGTCGGCGAGGAGACGAGCCTCGGGGCACCCGAGTAGTTCGCCTCGCCGTCCTGGGCCAGCGTCACCACGGGCTCGGCACCGGACGCGTCGATCGAGCCGATGTCGCCGTGGTCGCCGTTGCCGTAGCCGAACCAGATCTTGCCGCCCGCGAGGGCGACATGCTGCGGGTCGGTGCCCTCACCCGTCGCGTACCGGGCGGTCTCGGTGACCGTCTGCGTCTCCAGGGAGACGACGGCGTCCGCGCCCGGAACCGCGGCGTACAGGCTCCCCGCGTCCCCGGAGAGCGCCAGACCGGTGACGCCCGGCAGGCCCGTGACCGTGGCCAGGACCGTACCCGCGTAATCGGTCGCGACGACCTTCCCGAGGTACGGGTCACTGATGAAGATCTTCTGGTGGACGCCGTCCACCACCATGTCGCCCACGGACGACACGGGCAGAACCTTGTTGCTGTCGGCGGCTGCGTGGCCTGCCGTTCCCGCGACCAGGGCCGCGGAGCTGAAGAGGACCGCGAGCGACGTCGCGGCCGAGAGAGTGCGCTTGCGCACGATGAGAGAGACCCCCCAGGAAACATGGTCTCCGGCCCCGGATCGGGGCACGGTGAGCGAAGACTAGATCACGCCACCGACAGCCCGCCTCCGGGTATCCCCCTCGCCCGCTTCAGGCCGTTCGCAGCCGGTGCGCCGCGCGGACCAGCGCGTCCACACCCCGCTCCGCCTTCTTCCGCGGACAGCCGATGTTCAGCCGCACGAAGCCGGGCTGGCCGTAGACGCCGCCCGGCATGATCGCGACCTTCTCGGTCTCCACCAGTTCGCGCTGGAGCGCGGTCTCGTCGATGCCGAGCGGGCGCAGATCGATCCAGGCCAGGTAGCCCGCCTGCGGGGGCGTCCAGGTCACGCCCGGCAGCCCGTCCGCGAGCCGCTCCTCGAGGAGTCGCATGGTGCCGGCCACATACGTCCGCAGCTCGTCCAGCCACGGCCCGCCCCGTGTGTACGCGGCGATATGGGCGGTCAGCGAGAGCACGGCCGGGGAGGCGAGGCCCTGACCGGTCTCCATGCGGCGGATGAACGACTCGCGCTCGTCGGGGTCGCCGATGATCCCGTACGAGCCCGACAGTGCCGGGAAGTTGAAGGCCTTGGTGCCCGAGGTGATCAGCGCCGAGCGCCGGATGCGCCCGGCCTCGGCGATGGGGCTGAAGGGCAGATGACGGTGGCCGTCCGCCACCAGGTCCGCGTGGATCTCATCGCTGACGACGGCGGCGCCGTGGCGCTCGGCGAGGCGCGCGAACTCCGTCAGCTCGTCCTCCCGCCAGACCCGACCGGTCGGGTTGTGCGGCGAGCAGAGCAGCAGCATCCGGGCGTCCGGCCGCGCCAGCTCCGCCTCCAGCGCCTCCATGTCCCCGACCGGTACGCCGCGCAGCTCGCGCCCCAGTCCGGTGACGGCCTTGCGGAAGCCGTCGTACGTCGGGGTGTGCACGACCACCCCGTCGCCGGGCTCCGTCCACATCTGGAGCAGCTGCGAGAGCTGGTTCAGCACGGAGGGCGCGTAGACCAGCGTCTCGCTGTCGAGCGCGGTGTCGTAGCGGGTCGCGTACCAGTGGCGGATCGCCTCCCGGAACTCGCCGAGCCGCCAGTCCGTGTAGCCGAACACCCCGTGCTCGACCCGCTCCTTCAGGGCGCTCAGCACCTCCGGCGGGGAGGCGAAGTCCATGTCGGAGATGGTGAAGGGGAGCAGGTCGGACACCCCGAAGCGGTCCGCGATGCCGTCCCACTGCACCGACCAGCTGCCGCGCCGGTCGATCTCCCGGTCGAAGTCGTATGTGTGCGTCGTCAACTCAAGTCCCTCCGGACATGCCGAGGGCCCGGCACCACCGAGGGGGTCGTACCGGGCCCGTCGAACAGAGCCTTACTTCAGCTTCGTGCCGGTCGAGCGCAGCGCGGCGCACGCCTCGGTGACGCGCGCGGCCATGCCGGCCTCGGCCAGCTTGCCCCAGGTGCGCGGGTCGTAGGTGGACTTCTTGCCGACCTCGCCGTCGACCTTCAGGACGCCGTCGTAGTTCTTGAACATGTGGTCGGCGACCGGACGCGTGAAGGCGTACTGGGTGTCGGTGTCGAGGTTCATCTTCACGACGCCGTTCTCCAGCGCGGTGGCGATCTCCTCGGCGGAGGAGCCGGAGCCGCCGTGGAAGACGAAGTCGAAGGGGTTGGCCTTGCCGAAGCGCTCGGCGACGCCCGCCTGGAGGTCCTTGAGCAGCTCGGGGCGGAGCACGACGTTGCCCGGCTTGTAGACGCCGTGCACGTTGCCGAAGGAGGCGGCCAGCAGGTAGCGGCCCTTCTCGCCCAGGCCGAGGGCCTCGGCGGTGCGGATCGCGTCGTCGACGGTGGTGTACAGCTCGTCGTTGATCTCGTGGGTGACGCCGTCCTCCTCGCCACCGGTCGGGGTGATCTCGACCTCGAGGATGATCCGGGCGGCGGCGGCCTTGGCCAGCAGCTCCTGGCCGATGGCCAGGTTGTCGGCGAGGGTCTCGGCGGAGCCGTCCCACATGTGCGACTGGAAGAGCGGGTTCTGACCGGCCTTGACGCGCTCGGCGGAGATGTCGAGCAGCGGACGGACGTAGCCGTCCAGCTTGTCCTTCGGGCAGTGGTCGGTGTGCAGCGCGACCGTGATGTCGTACTTGGCGGCGACGATGTGCGCGAACTCGGCCAGGGCGACGGCCCCCGTGACCATGTCCTTGTTGTGCTGGCCGCCCAGGAACTCGGCGCCACCGGTCGAAATCTGGATGATGCCGTCGCTCTCGGCCTCCGCGAAGCCGCGCAGCGCAGCGTGCAGGGTCTGGGACGAAGTCACATTGATGGCCGGGTAGGCGAACTTGCCTGCCTTCGCCCGGTCGAGCATCTCGTTGTAGACCTCGGGGGTTGCGATGGGCATTCGTCCGCTCCTTGTGATGTGCGGTGGGGTGCGTTGCTTGTCCCTGACCTGGGGCGACGTCATCGTCGGGGCCCATCTTTCCAGACTCTCCTCCGGACGCCAGGACGAAGGGGCGGAGCGTTTCACGTGAAACACTCCGCCCCTCATCAAAGCCGCAGGTCAGGCCCGCACCATCGCCGACGCCGGGACCTAAGTCACGACTTCGCGTCGGTCGGCCCGGGACCGACCCGAGCGTCGGTCCAGCTGCTAGGCCAGGCCCAGCTCGTCCAGCGCGAAGGCGTACAGGTACGGAACGCCCGCCGTGGTGCTGATCTTCTCGCCCGCGCCCGTCGCCCGGTCCACGATCGTCGCGACCGCGACGACCTCGGCGCCGGCCGCCCGCGCCGCCTCGACGGCGGTGAGCGGGGAGCCGCCGGTGGTGGAGGTGTCCTCGACGATCAGGACCCGGCGTCCCTTGATCTCCGGACCCTCGACCTGGCGCTGCATCCCGTGCGCCTTGGCGGCCTTGCGGACGACGAAGGCGTCCAGACGCCTCCCCTGCGCGGCGGAGGCGTGCAGCATCGCGGTCGCGACCGGGTCGGCGCCGAGCGTCAGACCGCCCACGGCGTCGAACTCGAGGTCGGCGGTCAGATCGAGCATGACCTGACCGACCAGCGGGGAGGCGGCGCCGTCCAGCGTGATCCGGCGCAGATCGACGTAGTAGTCGGCCTCAAGACCCGACGAAAGGGTCACCTTGCCGTGCACCACGGCCTTGTCCTTGATCTGCTGGAGCAGGTCAGCGCGTACGTCAGTCATGCCCACGAGCTTAAGGCGCCCGGCCTTACAACCGCCGCCAGGCCCACGTGGCCGCGATCTCCAGCGGCTCGATCGGGGTCACATACGTCGGGTGGGTGTTGAGGCCGTTCGGCGGACCGGTCTGCGCCTCCACGCAGACCGCCTCCTCCTGCTCGTCGTAGATCACCACCCACTCCGCGCGGCTGGTCACCTTCAGCTCCAGCCGCTCCGGCCAGGTCAGGGTGACGTCCACACCGCCGGGCATTCCGAAGCAGTCGTCCCACGGGCCCGGGGTGGGGCCGATCCGGCGTCCGGTGGGGAGGTGGTCGGCGCCGCGCTCCTCCTGCCAGTCGGCGGTGAAGTCGATACGGACGTCCTTGCCGTCCTCGCCGAGCGTCCGGTTGAACCAGGGGTGCCAGCCGGCCTGGGCGGGGAAGGAGTCGGCGTGGGTCTCGACGCCCAGGGTGAGCGTGAGCCCGTCCTCGGTCAGCTCGAAGAGCTGCGTGACCCGTCCGGCGTACGGCCAGGGGTCCCCCAGTTCATAGGTGAACGCGGCCGTGTGCCCCTCCCCGTCCGCCGTCCGGGCGGCCTTCCACGTGGCGTCGCGCCCGGTGCCGTGGATCGCGTGCGGCGGGGCGTTGAGGGGCATCTGGTGCACCTCGGCGCCGTTGCGGAACCGCCCGTCCTCGATCCGCCCGCACCACGGCACCATCGGGAAGCATCCGTACCGCTCGCCCTGGCGCAGCAGTTCCGTTCCCGCGATCCGCAGGCTCTCGATCCGGCAGCCGTTGTCGGGGTTGATGGTCAACTCGGCGTCGCCCGCCGTCAGTCGTGTCAGCTCGCTCACGGCTCCGACAGTAGACGGGATCAGCGTCGGCGGCGCAGGGCCCGGCCGACGACGACAGCGGAGGCGAGCGCGAGCGCGGCCGCGGGGGCGATCCAGCGCAGGGTGGCGCCCGCGCTGGTCGACTCGGGTGCCGGGACGGGTGCGTACCGCCCGCGCGGTGGGGCGTGGTCGACCTCCTCGGCGGACCGGCCGATCATGGTCCGCCGGGCGTGGGCGGCCTCGGCGGCGGGCGGCTCGGCGGGGTACTCGACCGGCGCGTCCTCGAAGTCCGCGCCCACGAAGGGGTCGAGGGACGGCGGCGGGACCGGTGTGTCGAAGACCGTCGGGCGATGGGGCTCCTCGACGCCGTCGTCGACGCCGTCGCTGTCACTGTCGGGCTCGTCCTCGGCCTCGGCCGCGTCCTCGGCCGCGTCTTCTCCCGTGTCGGTGGCGAGGTCCGCGACGGCGGCCAGGCCCGCGGCGAACTTCTCGATCAGCCGCTGGGCCGCCGATTCCCGCGCCTCCTCGGAGAGGTCCGCGAGGCGGCCGGTCTGCCGGGAGCCACCGGTGAAGGTGAGCGTCGTCCCGTCGGCCACCGGGGTGAGCGCGATCGCCAGGGAGAGCGTCACCGAGCCCTTGCCGCGGACCTCGCTGCCCTTGCCCTCGACGGCGATGACGCCGTCGCGTTCGGCCATGCGCAGCGCGCCGCGGTAGGTGATCGTGTTGCCGCCGGCGCGGATTCTCAGCCGTCCCGAGAGCGGGCCCGCCGCCGCGTCGGCGTCCTGCTGGAGACCGGGGACGCAGCGCGCCACCCGGGCAGGGTCCGTGAGCGTCTCGCGCAGGACGTCGGCCGGTACCGGAACGAACACCTCATGCTCCATGAAAGCCGAGCCTACTCAGAGCGGGCGTCGGCGTCGCCTGTTTGTCCAGGGTGCGCTGCCCGCGACGCTCAACCGCCGTAGCGCGGGTGCACCAGCGTCGACGGCGGCGGTCCGGCTCCCCGCGCGTCACGGGTCGCCTCCGCGGCCCGTGCCCCCGCCGCCAGGGCGTCCGCCGTCAGGGACCGCAGCCGGGGCGCGTCGGGGGCGAGCTCCAGATCGGGCGGGTAGACGCCGGCGGCCGCCAGGACGTACCCCCAGTCACCCGTCCCCGTCTCCACGTCGGCGGAACGGTCCGCCCGCTCGGCTCGGTCGGGGCCCGTGGCGACGCCCGCACCCCGGCCCCGCGCGCTGTAGGGCCGGGTCGCGAAGCCTGCCGCGCGCAGGGTGGAGTCGACCGTCCAGAAGGTACGGGGGCGGGCCGAGACCGAGCCCGCGTGGACGACGAGCCGTCCCCCGTCGGCGAGGACCCGGGAGGACAGACCGTAGAACTCCTCCGAGTACAGCTTCGTGCTGGCGGAGATCCCGGGATCGGGCAGATCCGAGATGACCACGTCGTACCGCACGCCCTCCGCCGCACCACGCAGCCAGCGGAACGCGTCCGCGAACGCCACCCGCACACGCGGGTCCCGGTAGGCATGGCCGTTGAGTGCGGCCAGCTCGGGATTGGTCCGGGCCAGTCGGACGACTCCGGGGTCGCGCTCGACGACGGTGACGGAGCGGACGCCGGGGTAGCGCAGCACCTCGCGCGCGGCGAGGCCGTCGCCGCCGCCGATGATCAGCACGCGCGCGTGGGGCCCGTTCATCGCGGGGTGCACCAGCGATTCGTGGTAGCGGTACTCGTCCTGGCCGCCGACCCGCAGCCGCCCGTCCACGAAGAGATCCGGCGGTCCGCCGCGCTCGCCCGTCACCACCACCTCCTGGAGGTCGGTGTGGACGGCGACCCGCACGCTGTCGCCGTACACCGCACGGCGCGCCGCCCGCTCGAAGTCGTCGACGAGGACGGTGGCGGTGGCGAGGACGGCGAGCACCGTCACGTTCGCGGCGATCAGCAGCGCCCGGGACCGGGTGGTCATGTCGCGCCGGAACAGCCAGAGCACCAGGCCGCCGCCCGCCACCGCGTTCACCGCACCGGTCACCAGCGCGCCGGTGAGCTGACCGAGCCAGGGCAGCAGCAGGAACGGGAAGGCCAGGCCCCCGACCAGCGCGCCGACGTAGTCGGCGGCGAACAGGTCGGCGACCGTCCCGGCGGGGTCGGGCGCGCACTGCTTCCCCCGTGTGCCGGAGGCGCGCGCCGACTCCGCCTTCTGGATCAGCGACATCAGCAGCGGAATCTCGGCCCCGATGAGCACCCCGATGGCGAGCGAGAACCCCACCAGGACGTACCGGGCCTCGCCGAGCCAGGCGAACGCGGCGTACAGCACAAGGGCGGAACAGCCGCCGATCAGCGCGAGTCCGCCCTCGACCAGGCCGAAACCGACGGCGGCACGGCAGCGCAGCCGCTTGGCGAGCAGCGAGCCGACGCCCATCGCGAAGACCATCAACGACAGCACGACGGAGGCCTGGGTGACCGAGTCGCCGATCAAGTACGAGGCAAGCGCGACCAGTTCCAGCTCGTAGACGAGTCCGCAAGCGGCGCAGACGAAGACGACGACGAGGACCGGAAACCGCACCGCACTCGGTCGCACGGGCGCCCGCGTCACCCTCTTGGGTGGCAGGGTCACGGGCGGATCGATCATGTTCGTAACGCTACGTCACACAACTGTCGCCGCTTGTCACCCACACGAGTGCACATGAGGCTCTGGGGCGGCGCGTTACAGCGTTGCGGGCATACGAACGCCGATCCGCGTCCTGGTGACGACCAACTGCCCTTCCTGCGGGTACGCATGCCAGGTGCGCCACCACACCTGGCCCTCGTGGCGCTGCGCCAGCATCGCCGTGAAGGCGTGCGGGGAGCCGGGGAACGTCCCCGCGAGGCCGTTGGGATGGTCGGCGACGAGCGCGAGCAATTCCTGCGCGCGGCCCGCGAACGAGCCGTGGGACAACGTTTCGACACGCGCCGCGAATTCGTACTCCCACGCGCCGAAGCGCTTGGAGACGCCCAGCGGCAGCGGCGTGCTGCTGCCGGGCATACAGGCGACGGTCTCCGAGCAGCTGTGCTCCTGTTCCTCCAGAAGCACCTGATGGGAGGCGCCGAGTAGCCGCAACTGCAGCTTGGCACCGGTCAGTTCGAGGTCGAGCACGGCGAGGGCGGGCAGCGGCTCGCGCCCGAGTGCCCAGGCCAGATCGGCCGCGCGCGTGTCGGTGTAGGAGGTCTTCAGGGTCGTGAGCATGGGTCGGCTCCGCAAACACGGTTTGACGGGTGGGCCGGGGGCGCCCCGGAGAAAGGGTTCAACGAGAGTGGGGGATCGCCGGCTCGGGCACACACGGCCCGAGGGCTGTCTCTTTTCAACAGCGAGGGAATCATGGACGTCGAGAGACTCGCAGCGGTTTTACCCAACTTGCAGCGGTTTCCCACCCCTTCGGGGACCCCACAGTTCAATTGTTCAATCAGAATCGATTCCGACTCCAACACAGAGGTGCCCGGCGGATGTTGGTCCGGCCGGGCACCTGGGTGATCGCGGAGTCGACTGCCCCGTGTCAGTCGCCCCCGCCGCCCCCTCCTCCGCAGCCGCCCCCGCCTCCGCAGGACGAGCCGCCGCCGCAGGACGAGCCTCCGCCGCCGGACCAGCCGCCGCCGCGCCGCCCGCCCCCGCGTCGTGAGCCCTTGACGGATGACGCGATGCCCACCACCACGATAAGGATGATGAATGCGATGATCAGAGCTTCCATGTGTGACACCCCCGTAGGTCTTGTGTGACAGGGGGATGCCCCCCACCGCTCCGGCCCAAAGCGCACTTGAGGAAGTCCAGAGCTTCACCGCAGGATGGCGGGCATGACACGACCGCTGCTCAATCGCCGGCTCGCCGAGTTCGGGACGACGATCTTCGCCGAGATGTCCGCGCTGGCCGTCCGGACGGGGGCGATCAACCTCGGACAGGGCTTCCCCGACACCGACGGCCCGGAGCAGATCCGGGAGGCGGCGGTCCGGGCCCTGCGCGACGGACGCGGCAACCAGTACCCGCCGGGACCCGGCGTTCCCGAGCTGCGCACGGCCGTCGCCGAGCACCAGCTGAAGCGGTACGGCCTCGCCTACGACCCCGACACGGAGGTCCTGGTCACCGCCGGCGCGACGGAGGCGATCGCGGCCTCGCTCCTCGCCCTCCTCGAACCGGGCGACGAGGTGATCGCCCTGGAGCCGTACTACGACTCCTACGCCGCCTGCATCGCGATGGCCGGCGCCACACGCGTACCGGTCACGCTCCGTCCGCACGAGGGTGCGTACCACCTCGACCTGGACGAGCTGCGGAACGCCGTCACCGACCGGACGCGGCTCATCCTCCTCAACACCCCGCACAACCCCACCGGCACCGTCCTGACCCGCGGAGAACTCACCGCCGTCGCGGAGCTCGCCGTCGCACGCGATCTGCTCGTCGTCACCGACGAGGTGTACGAGCACCTGGTCTTCGACGACGCCGAGCACGTGCCGATCGCGAGCCTGCCGGGGATGCGCGAGCGCACGGTCACCATCGGCTCGGCCGGCAAGACCTTCTCCTTCACCGGCTGGAAGGTCGGCTGGATCACCGCGACCCCCGAGCTGACCACCGCCGTCCGGTCGGCGAAGCAGTTCCTGACCTATGTCTCCTCGGGCCCGTTCCAGTACGCGGTCGCCGAGGCGCTGCGCCTGCCCGACACGTACTTCGACGATCTGCGCGCGGATCTCCTGGCCAAGCGCGACCTGCTGAGCGACGGCCTGGCCCAGGCGGGCTTCGAGGTCTACCGGCCGGCGGGCACCTACTTCGTCACCACCGACATCCGCCCCCTCGGCGAGTCCGACGGCTTCGCCTTCTGCCGCGCCCTGCCGGAGCGGGCCGGCGTGGTCGCCATCCCCAACGCGGTCTTCTACGACCACCAGGACCAGGGCGCCCCGTTCGTACGCTTCGCGTTCTGCAAGCGGCTCGACGTCCTCGCCGAGGCGGTCTCGCGGCTCAAGCAGCTCTGAGCGGACCGCGCCGGAGCGCGGCGGCGGTCGGGATCACGAGGGTCCGAGGGGGCCGGGTACGCCAGGCGCTCGGCCGCTGCCCGCGCTCCCGCTGCCGCCGCCACCGGCCCCGCACCGACGAAAGCCCGGCCGAGGGCCGTGATCGTGGTGATCACGGCTCTGGCCGGGCTCTCGTTCAGTGACGGGGTGTACGCGCTGACGATCGCGCACAGGGCCCTGTGGGGAGCCGAGGGCTACTCGCCCTCGGACTCCTTGTCCTCGGGGGACTCCAGGCCGAACTGCTCCACGAGCCACTTGTCGAACTCGATGGAGGCGCGCACCCAGCTGACGGTGGAGGACACGAAGTGCTCCAGCGCGACGCCGGTGCCGATCAGCATCTGGGCCTCACCGATGAGGCGGAGGGTGGCGGAGCCGTCCTCCTCCTCGTGCAGGTGCGTGTACACCTTGGGCCACAGGGTGCGGCGGTTCCAGTCGTCGATCGCGTCGAGAACCTTGGCGCGGTCGTCGGCGGAGTGCGGGCGGTCGTAGAACGTCCGCACCGAGAAGACACGCTGGTCCTCCTCGCCGCGGAACATGAAGTACGTCCGGAATTCCTCCCACGGCGCCGCGAGGTCACCCTCGTCGTCGACGACGTACTTCAGCTCCATCTGGTCCAGGAGCTGCTTGACCAGGTCCTGGTCGGGGACGACGGGGCCCGCCGGTCCTGCGGCCTGAGGCTGGGGCTGGCCCCCGAAATTCGGAATCGAGGACGGGTCGATGCTCACCGTGAATATCCCTTCGTACGGTTGCCGCCATCCTCCCCCATGCCGGGCGGTATGGCGCAAGCCCCACCTCCCGCGATCCGCTGCGGGCTGACAAGATCTGGTTCCTATGGGGGACAAACCGAAGCCTGTGCGGCCGCGCGCACGCACGTGGATCTGGGTGTCGGTGCTGGTGTCGATCTTCTGCGGGGGCCCGCTGGCACTGGTGGCCTGGACCGTGTGGGAGTGGAGGGACGTCGGCCGGCCGCAGCCGGTCGACTGCGTGAAGGTGATGGCCTTCGCGGAGGCGACCCTGCCGCGGAGCGCCTGGGACGCGCGGTGCACGGCGGCCCACTGGCAGGACACGTCCGTCGACGCGGAGTTCCGGATGCCGCGCCGGGAGGTCGCCCCGTGGCTGGCGGGGACGTACCCGGGCCACGAACCGAGCGAGTTCTGCGATGTGGACCTCTGTCTCAACGTGCAGTACGGCGAGACACCCGCACCCAGCGGGGCGGCCGCCGTGGACGTGAAGGTGACGTACGAGGACGGCGACACCGCCCTCGTACGTCTGGGGTCCTTCACCCTCTGACCACGCCCGGCTACTGCGCCGCGCCCACGATCAGACCGTCCTCGAAGCGGTCGACGCGGACCGTGTCGCCGTCGCGGACCTCGCCCGCGAGGATCTCCTTCGCCAGCCGGTCGCCGATCGCCGTCTGGATGAGGCGGCGCAGCGGCCGGGCGCCGTACGCCGGGTCGTTGCCCTCCTCCGCCAGCCAGGCCAGCGCCTCCGGGGTGACCTCCAGCGTCAGCCGGCGTTCGGCGAGACGCTTGGCGAGCCGGTCGATCTGGAGCTGCGCGATCCGCCCCAGCTCGGACTCGTCGAGCGCCGAGAAGACCACCAGGTCGTCGAGCCGGTTGAGGAACTCCGGCTTGAAGGAGGCCCTCACCACGTCCATGACCCGCTGCTTCTTCTCGTCCTCGCCGATCAGAGGGTCGACCAGGTACTGGCTGCCCAGGTTGGACGTCAGGATCAGGATGGTGTTGCGGAAGTCGACCGTCCGGCCCTGACCGTCGGTGAGCCGGCCGTCGTCGAGGACCTGGAGCAGGATGTCGAAGACCTCCGGGTGGGCCTTCTCCACCTCGTCGAGCAGCACCACGCTGTACGGGCGGCGGCGCACCGCCTCCGTGAGCTGGCCGCCCTCCTCGTAGCCGACGTAGCCGGGGGGCGCGCCGACGAGCCGGGCGACGGAGTGCTTCTCGCTGTACTCCGACATGTCGATGCGGACCATGGCCCGCTCGTCGTCGAAGAGGAAGTCCGCGAGCGCCTTCGCCAGCTCGGTCTTGCCGACACCGGTGGGGCCGAGGAAGAGGAAGGAGCCGGTGGGGCGGTCGGGGTCGGCGATCCCGGCGCGCGTGCGGCGGACGGCGTCGGAAACGGCCCGGACGGCCTCGGTCTGGCCGATCAGCCGCCTGCCGAGCTCGTCCTCCATGCGCAGCAGCTTCTGCGTCTCGCCCTCCAGGAGGCGGCCGGCGGGGATGCCGGTCCAGGCGCCGACCACGTCCGCGATGTCGTCGGGGCCGACCTCCTCCTTGACCATCGTGTCCTTCGAGACCTCCTGCTCGGCCTCGGACGCCTCCTCCAGCTCGCGTTCGAGCGTCGGGATCTCGCCGTAGAGCAGCTGGGAGGCGGTGTCGAAGTCACCGTCGCGCTGGGCCCGCTCGGCGCGGCCGCGGAGCTCGTCGAGCCGCTCCTTGAGCTCACCGACGCGGTTGAGGGACTGCTTCTCCTTCTCCCAGCGGGCGGTCAGACCGCGCAGCTCCTCCTCGCGATCGGCGAGGTCGCGGCGGAGCTTCTCCAGGCGCTGCTTGCTCGCGTCGTCGGTCTCGTTCTTGAGCGCCAGCTCCTCCATGCGCAGCCGGTCCACGGACCGCTGCAGCTCGTCGATCTCGACGGGCGAGGAGTCGATCTCCATCCGGAGCCGGGAGGCGGCCTCGTCGACGAGGTCGATGGCCTTGTCGGGGAGGAAGCGGGAGGTGATGTACCGGTCAGAGAGGGAGGCGGCGGCCACCAGCGCGGAGTCGGCGATCTGGACCTTGTGGTGGGCCTCGTACCGGCCCTTGAGTCCGCGCAGGATCGCGATGGTGTCCTCGACGCTCGGCTCGGCGACCAGGACCTGCTGGAAGCGGCGCTCCAGGGCGGGGTCCTTCTCGATCCGCTCGCGGTACTCGTCGAGGGTCGTCGCGCCGACCATGCGCAGCTCGCCGCGGGCCAGCATCGGCTTGAGCATGTTGCCGGCGTCCATGGCCGAGTCGCCGCCGGCGCCCGCGCCGACGACGGTGTGCAGCTCGTCGATGAAGGTGATGATCTGGCCGTCGCTGGCCTTGATCTCGGAGAGGACGGTCTTCAGTCGCTCCTCGAACTCGCCGCGGTACTTGGCACCGGCGACCATCGCGCCGAGGTCGAGCGAGACCAGGCGCTTGTCGCGGAGCGACTCGGGGACGTCGCCCTTCACGATCCGCTGGGCCAGTCCCTCGACGACGGCGGTCTTGCCGACGCCGGGCTCGCCGATGAGGACCGGGTTGTTCTTGGTGCGGCGGGAGAGGACCTGGACGACGCGCCGGATCTCCTGGTCGCGCCCGATGACGGGGTCCAGCTTCCCTTCGCGCGCGGCGGCCGTGAAGTCCGTACCGAACTTCTCCAGCGCCTTGTACTGACCCTCCGGGTCGGGTGTGGTCACCCGGCGTCCTCCCCTTGCCTTCTCGAACGCGTCCAGCAGCCGCTTCGCGCTCGCCCTCTGCCCGTCGAGGACCTCGCCCGCCTGGCCGCCCTTCGCGGCGATCCCGATGAGCAGGTGCTCGGTCGAGAGGTACTCGTCCCCCAGCTCCTTGGCCACCTTGGCGGCCTCGGCGATGACGGCGAGCAGCTCCCGGTTGGGCTGCGGCGGCGCGACCGTGGAGCCGGTCACGCTGGGCTGGGCGGCGAGCAGCCGCTCCGCCCCGGACCGTACCGCGGCCTGGTCGGCCTCGACGGCCACGAGCAGGTCGATGATGTTCTCGTTGTCCTGACCTGCGAGCAGTGCGAGGAGCAGATGCGCGGGGGTCAGATCGGGGTGCCCCCCGGACACGGCACGGCTGGTGGCCGCGTTGATCGCGTCCCGGCTCCTGTTGGTCAGTTCGGCGTCCACGTGCGCTTTCTCCTCCTCGGTGTGCGCTGTACACGGTCTATGACTCATCCAGCGTACACAAAGTTGAGTCTATTCCGCTCAAGGTGTCGCACATACCCGTCCCACGGGTAGGTTCCGGGCATGGCGACTGACCCGCGGAACCCGGACGACTCGTATCTCAGCTTCTGGCGCGAGTACCACATGAGCACCCTGACGACCCCGCGCGCGGACGGCACTCCGCACGTGGTGGCGGTGGGCGTCACGTACGACCCCGAGGGCGGCGAGAACGGCATCGCCCGGGTGATCACCAACAAGCACAGCCACAAGGTCGCCAACGTCCTGGCGGCGGGCCCCGAGGGCGCGCGCGTCGCGGTCTGCCAGGTGGACAAGGGGCGCTGGGCGACGCTGGAGGGCGTGGCGCGCATCCGTACGGAGGCGGACGTCGTCGCGGACGCGGTGGACCGTTACGCGACGCGCTACGGCCGGACCCCGGCCCCGAACCCGGACCGGGTGGTCATCGAGATCGCGCTGACGCGGGCCATGGGCCGGGCGTAGCACCACCCGCTCGCGTACGAGAGCCTCCGCACGGACCTCCGTACGGGCCTCCGTACGCGCTCCCGCACGAGCTTCCGTACGCGGACAGCACAACGGCGCCATCGCGTTTCAGGTCCGCGATGGCGCCGCTGTGTGGGGGAAGCACCTGAGCGATCTACAACGACGGGGGAACCGCTCAGGCACTGCGGGGGGTGGCGGTGATGGTCTCGGGCTCGAGCAGCTGGTGGTCCCGCTGGTCGAGATTGACGAAAATCATGCCGTACCGGATGGCACAGCGAACGGGCTGCGGGGCTCCGCGGGGCCGGCGCAGACACCGGTAGGCGCGAACGTCCTCGTCCTGCTCACGAGCGACGACGATCGGTTCTCCGAAGAGGGTGACCATCAACGAATCGCCACGGTGGGGGATTGCCGTGACGAGATCGATGAAATGCCACCCGGATCGATAGGCCGAAGCCATCTCTCGCCGGAAGACCCGGTCGTCCGGCGGCACGGTCATGCGTCCGCGCCCGCCGGGGAGGAGTCCCACACCGGATCGGCCTGGGCTGCCGGGGACACGTCCCACACCGGGTCGGTCACACCCGCCGGAGATACGTCCCACACAGGATCGCCGGCCGGGACGAGATCCCACACCGGATCACCGGGAGCGGCGACAACACTGACAGGAGCGCTGTCCCATACCGGGTCGCTGGTGGCCAGCGCTCCTACTGCCGCCGCCCCTATGAAGACGGAAGCAAGTACCGAGCGAAGCAGTTTTCTGGACATGAGCGGCTTCGACCTCACTTGATGGTTTCCTCTCCCCCGCGTACAAGACGATGGCTCAGTCTTTGCGCTTCCACCACCAGGGCAATGCATCATGTTCCTGAAATACAGGATCCTGGGGGGTGTTCAAATGCCGCAGAACGAATCAGAACCGACACATCCCCACGGTCATGTCGATCTCTGTGCAGCCGGATCGGACTTGTACGCCAGTGCGTTGCGTACCGGGCGAATAACCAGGAGCGAGGCAGAAGCCGCGCCCTGCCTCATGGACCTGGCACTTCTCCACCCGGACGCCGACGACCCCGCGTGGCTGCGGCCGGTCCCACCCTCGGCGGCACTGGCCCGGCTCGTCCACCCCCTGGAGCGGGAAATCCAGGAGCGCCGCAGCCTGGCCACGGGACTCTCCAGCGTTTTCGAGCCGTTCATGGCCATCAGCGCCCAGGACCCCTCGACGACCCACGCGATCACCGTCCTCGAAGGCATCAACCGCATCGACGCCGTCCTCGGCCGCGCCACCGCCGAGTGCTCGCAGGAACTACTGACCATCCAGCCCGGCGGCGGACGCAGCGAACACACCCTCAACACCGCGCTCCACCGCATCCAGCCGCTCCTCGAACGCGGGGTCCGCGTCCGCACCCTCTACCAGCACACGGCGCGCCACAGCCACGGCATGCAGGTCTACCTGGAACAGGCCGGCATGGACCGGCTCCAGGTCCGGACGCTGGAGGAGTCCATCGAGCGGCTCATCATCATCGACCGCTCGGTGGCCCTGATACCCGCCCGCCAGGACCGCCAAGTCGCCCTGGAGCTGCGCCATCCGGGCCTGGTCGAGTATCTTGCGACCGTCTTCGAACAGTCCTGGGCCCGGGCCACCCCGTTCGGCGAGCAGGTGCCCTACGCGCAGACCCACGACGGCATCAGCGGCATCCAGCGCTCCATCGCCAAGCTGCTCGTCGAGGGCCACGTCGACGAGGCCATCGCCCGCCGGCTCGGCATGAACGTCCGGACCTGCCGCGCCCACATCGCCAAGCTGGCCGCCGCCCTCGGCAGCGGCAGCCGAGCCCAACTCGGCTATCTCATCGCCCAGTCCGGAATTCTGAACCAGGACCACTGACCACACATGTACGCACAGATCGACCTGGACGGCCAGGCCGGCACCCTGCGGGTGTCCGGGCACGGGATGCCGACCGTGGAGCTCGTACGGGCCCCGGGAACCACCCCGGACCCGCACATCCCCATCGGGACCCGCAAGCGCGACCTGCTCACCCTCACCGTCGACGGGGAGCCCGCCCGCATCCGGCCCTCGCGAGGGCGGCTGCTGCGGCGCTCGTACCGGGTCGACGTCCGTGTCGGCGGCGTGCGCTACCGGCTCGTGCCGTGCGGTTACGTCGACAGCAGGCTGATCCGGGACGGGCGCCCGCTCGGCACCCTGGAGTCCTCCGGCGACGGCCGTGTCGACGACGACTGGGCCCCCGGCACGGAGCCCGAGCCCCTGGACCGGGCCGTCGGCACCGCCCTCGCCGCCGCCTTCGGCACCGGCGCCGCGCCGTGGTGGGAGACCCTCGGGGACATCGTCGGCGAACTCATCCCCTAGCACCGCACACACGAAGGCCCCCTCCCGCGGGAGGGGGCCTTCGCGCCGTTCCGAGAACTACTCGCCGGGCCGCTTGGGGCGCCACACCACCAGCGCGCTCGCCTGCTGCACGTCGGTGTACGGCACCAGGTCCCGCCGGTACGAGGCGTGCACCTGCGCCTCGCGCTGACGCATCGCCGACGCGGCGCCCTCGACGGCCGCCGACAGCTCGGCGACACGCTGCTGGAGCGCCGCGACCTGGTTCTCCAGCTCGATGATGCGCTTGATGCCCGCCAGGTTGATGCCCTCGTCCTGCGACAACGCCTGCACCGTACGGAGCAGTTCGATGTCACGGGCCGAGTAGCGCCGGCCCCGGCCCGCCGTGCGGTCGGGTGAGACCAGGCCGAGGCGGTCGTACTGCCGGAGCGTCTGCGGGTGCAGGCCCGAGAGCTGGGCCGCCACCGAGATGACGTACACCGGCGTCTCGTCGGTCAGTTCGTACGGATTGCGGCTGCGTCCCGGTCTGCTGTCCATCGGGTCAAGCTCCCTTCGCGGCCTGGAACAACTCTGCCCTGGGGTCCTCGCCCGCCGTCGCCTGACGGTAGGTCTCGAGGGCCTCGCGGGCCTTGTCGTCGAGCTCCTTCGGTACCGCGACCTCCACCGTCACCAGCAGATCGCCGCGCGTACCGTCCTTGCGGACCGCGCCCTTGCCACGGGCGCGCATGGTCCGGCCGTTGGGGGTGCCGGCGGGCAGCTTCAGCGTGACCGCCGGGCCTCCCAGGGTCGGCACCTTGATCTCGCCGCCGAGCGCCGCCTCGTCGAAGGTGACGGGCACGGTGACGGTCAGGTTGTCGTCCTTGCGGCCGAAGACCGGATGGGCGTCGACATGGACGACGACGTACAAGTCACCGCTCTGGCCGCCGCGCTCGCCCGGCGCGCCCTTGCCCCGCAGCCGGATCCGCTGGCCGTCGGAGACTCCGGCGGGGATACGGACCTGCATGGTGCGGGAGGACTTGGCCCGCCCGCTGCCCTTGCAGACCTCGCAGGGGGTCTCGGCGATCAGACCGCGGCCCTTGCAGTCCACGCACGGGTCGGTGAGCGAGAAGGATCCGCTGCCGCCGCGCGAGACCTGGCCGGTGCCGACGCAGGTCGGGCACACGCGGGGCGTGCCGTTCTTGTCGCCGGTGCCCGAACAGGCCTTGCAGGGCGCCTGGGAGGACATCCGCAGCGGCACCGTGGCGCCGTCCACTGCCTCGGTGAAGCTGAGCGTCACCTCGGACTCGATGTCCTGACCGCGGCGCGGCTGCGTACGCGTACCCGCGCCGCCGCCCGCGCCCCGGTTGAACAGTCCGCCGAAGACGTCGCCGAGGCCGCCGCCGAAGCCGCCCGCCCCGCCCGGGCCACCGGGGCCCTGGGCGCCGCCGAAGAGGTCGCCCAGGTCGAAGTTGAAGTTGCCGCCGCCCGGGCCTCCGGCACGGAAGCCTCCGTTGCCGAAGAGCGCGCGGGCGTCGTCGTACTCCTTGCGCTTCTTGGGGTCGCCGAGGACGTCGTTCGCCTCGGAGATCTCCTTGAAGCGCTCCTCCGCCTTGGTGTCGCCCTTGTTGGCGTCCGGGTGGTTCTCGCGGGCGAGCTTCCGGTACGCCTTCTTGATCTCGGCGTCGGTGGCGTCCTTGGGGACGCCGAGAACCTTGTAGTAGTCCTTCTCGACGAAGTCCTTCGTGCTCATCGACGTCCCTCCTCTCGGACGATCTTCGCGCTAGCCCTCCTCGGGGCCACCGCTCTCCTCGTCTGCCGACTTCTCTTCCTTAGCGGCCGGCGTCGCCCCGGGCTGGGGCTCGGCCACCGCCACGCGCGCGGGCCGGATGGTCCGCTCGCCGATCCGGTACCCCGGCTGCAGGATCGCCACGCAGGTCGTCTCGGTGACATCCGGCGCGTACGAGTGCATCAGGGCCTCGTGGATCGTCGGGTCGAAGGGCTCGCCCTCCTTGCCGAACTGCTGCAGCCCCATCTTGGCGGCCACCGTCTCCAGCGACTCGGCCACCGACTTGAAGCCGCCCACGAGCTCGCCGTGGTCCCGGGCCCGACCGATGTCGTCGAGCACGGGCAGAAGCTCCGTCAGAAGGCCCGCGACCGCGATCTCCTTGACGGTGACCCGGTCCCGCTCCACCCGACGGCGGTAGTTCTGGTACTCGGCCTGGAGCCGCTGGAGGTCCCCGGTGCGCTCGGAGAGCGCGCTGCGGACCTGGTCCAGCTGGGCGGTGAGACCTGCGGTCTCGGCCGAGCTCTTGCTGCTTGCGTCCCCGGCCGGGGCCGCCGGGCCCTCCTCCGTGGAGGGGGCCTCGGCGGCGTCGGCGGCGTCGTCAGGGGTGGCGCCGGAGGGGACGTCGGGCTGCTCGTCGAAGCCCGGGGTCTCCTCCGTCATCAGACAGCGCCGCCCTTCGGCTTCTCGTCGTCGACGATCTCGGCGTCGACCACGTCGTCGTCGGCCTTGGCCTCGCCCTGCGGGGCGTCGCCGCCGGCGGCCTGGGCGGCCTGCGCGTCGGCGTACATGGCCTGGCCGAGCTTCTGGGAGACGGCCGCGACCTTCTCGGTGGCGGTACGGATCTCCGCGGTGTCCTCGCCCTTGAGCTTCTCCTTCAGCTCGGCGACGGCGGCCTCGACCTCGGTCTTGACCTCACCGGGGACCTTGTCCTCGTTGTCCTTGAGGAACTTCTCCGTCTGGTAGACGAGCTGCTCGCCCTGGTTGCGGGACTCGGCGGCCTCGCGACGGGCGTGGTCCTCGTCCGCGTACTTCTCGGCCTCTTCGCGCATCCGGTTGACCTCGTCCTTCGGCAGCGAGGAGCCACCGGTGACGGTCATCTTCTGCTCCTTGCCCGTGCCCAGGTCCTTCGCGGTCACGTGCATGATGCCGTTGGCGTCGATGTCGAACGCGACCTCGATCTGCGGGACGCCACGCGGGGCCGGCGGCAGACCGGTCAGCTCGAACATGCCGAGCTTCTTGTTGTACGCCGCGATCTCGCGCTCGCCCTGGTAGACCTGGATCTGCACCGACGGCTGGTTGTCCTCGGCCGTCGTGAAGATCTCGGACCGCTTGGTCGGGATCGTGGTGTTGCGCTCGATGAGCTTGGTCATGATGCCGCCCTTGGTCTCGATACCAAGCGACAGCGGGGTCACGTCGAGGAGCAGGACGTCCTTGACCTCACCCTTGAGCACACCGGCCTGCAGGGCGGCGCCGATGGCGACGACCTCGTCCGGGTTCACACCCTTGTTGGCCTCCTGGCCACCGGTCAGCTCCTTGACGAGCTCGGCGACGGCCGGCATACGGGTGGAGCCACCGACGAGAACGACGTGGTCGATCTCGGACAGGTTGATGCCCGCGTCCTTGATGACGTTGTGGAACGGCGTCTTGCAGCGGTCCAGAAGGTCCGCGGTCAGCTGCTGGAACTGAGCGCGCGTGAGCTTCTCCTCCAGGTGCAGCGGACCCTCGGCGGAGGCGGTGATGTACGGCAGGTTGATCGACGTCTCGGTGGAGGACGACAGCTCGATCTTCGCCTTCTCCGCGGCCTCGCGGAGACGCTGGAGAGCCATCTTGTCCTTGGCCAGGTCGACGCCGTGACCGTTGGCGAACTGCTTCACCAGGTAGTCGACGACGCGCTGGTCCCAGTCGTCACCACCGAGGTGGTTGTCACCGTTGGTGGCCTTCACCTCGACGACGCCGTCGCCGATCTCCAGGAGCGACACGTCGAAGGTGCCGCCACCGAGGTCGAAGACGAGGATCGTCTGGTCGTCCTTGTCCAGGCCGTAGGCCAGGGCGGCCGCGGTCGGCTCGTTGACGATGCGCAGGACGTTGAGGCCCGCGATCTCACCGGCCTCCTTGGTGGCCTGACGCTCGGAGTCGTTGAAGTACGCCGGGACGGTGATGACCGCGTCGACGACCTTCTCGCCCAGGTACGCCTCGGCGTCGCGCTTCAGCTTCTGCAGGATGAAGGCGCTCATCTGCTGCGGGTTGAAGTTCTTGCCGTCGATCTCGATCTTCCAGTCGGTGCCCATGTGGCGCTTGACCGACCGGATGGTCCTGTCGACGTTGGTGACCGCCTGACGCTTGGCGACCTCGCCGACGAGCACCTCGCCGTTCTTCGCGAAGGCGACGACGGACGGCGTGGTCCTGGCGCCTTCGGCGTTGGTGATGACGGTGGGCTCGCCGCCTTCGAGAACGCTGACGACGGAGTTAGTCGTGCCCAGGTCGATGCCGACCGCACGTGCCATTTCAATTCCTCCAGCTGACTGACTTGAGTGGAACTGACTCAAGGATGCATGACGTCGCTCGCCCCGTCAACAGACCTGAGTGGAGGCGACTCAACTCTTCACCCTGGGAGCCGCTCAAAGAGACGCCGCTGGCGCGTCATTCCCTGCCCGGACACCTCTCCGCATGAGAGAGTCCGGGGTGCCCCTGCCGGGCATAGCGGGCATATCCCACGAATATCCCATGAATGTCACTCGAAAGGGTGTGGGGAATGACGGCCAAGCGCGCACTCGACCTCCTCGGCGGAATCGTCCTGCTGGCCGTCCTGGCGCCGGTGATCGCGGCCGTCGCCCTCTCGCTCGCACTCGCGACGGCCGGCGCCGGCGGGGTCACGCGCCGCCGGACCGTCGCGGGCCGGGGCGGAAGCGTCTTCACGATGGTCACGTTCCGTACGAAGAGCGCGCTGGCCGCACTACCCCTTCTGCTCCATGTCGTACGGGGAGAGATGTCCCTGGTCGGCCCGTGCCCCCTCACCCCCGGGCACCGGGAGTGCGTGGGCGAGGCGCGGCGCCGGCTGTCGGTCCGGCCGGGGATGACCGGGCTCTGGCAGATCAGCGGACGTTCGGAGCTGCCGTGGGAGGAACGCGAGCTGCTCGATCTCCACTATGTGGACCATCACTGGCTGGGGATGGATCTCGTGATCCTGGCGCGTACGCTTCCAGCAGTCCGGAGACGTCGCGCGGCAAGGCTTGCCTGAGCGACACAGATCACCGCAGGCGCCGCTACAGCGCGGCACTGGGAGGCGGTAATCTCAGCACGGACTGAATAAGTTACCGCTTAGTAGTGCCACACTCGACAGTGTCGGCACTCCGCCTCGCAGGCCCGCCCGAGGAGCCCCTCATGCAACTCGCCGCGATCATCGTGTCGATCGCCATCACGGTGGTGGCCGTCGCGCTGTTCGGCCGCGCCACCGCGCAGATCTACCGCTTCGTGAAGCTCGGCCAGCCCGTGCCCGCGGGCACGCGCACCGGCGATCCCACACAGCGCACCATCACGCTGGTCAAGGAGTTCCTCGGCCATACGCGTATGAACCGCTGGGGCATCGTCGGCGTGGCGCACTGGTTCGTGGCGGTGGGCTTCTTCTCGCTGCTCCTCACGATCGTCAACGCCTTCGGCCAGCTCTTCCAGGCCGACTGGCTGATCCCGATCATCGGCGACTGGCTGCCGTACGAGATCTTCACCGAGTTCCTCGGCCTGATGACCGTCCTCGGCATCGTGACGCTGATCATCATCCGGCAGCTGAACCGGCCGGGCGGAGCGGGCCGCAAGTCCCGCTTCACGGGCTCCAAGACGGGCCAGGCCTACTTCGTCGAGGCCGTCATCCTGATCGTCGGCGTCTGCATCATGACGCTGCGCGCCCTGGAAGGCGTCCAGCACCACGTGACCAGCTGGGAGCCGGGCTTCTTCGCCTCGTACCCGCTGATCGCGCTGCTCGACGGTCTGGACCTGAGCACGATCCAGCACCTCACCTACTTCTTCGCGGCGCTGAAGATCGTCACGTCCTTCACCTGGATGATCACGGTCTCGCTGAACACCAACATGGGTGTGGCCTGGCACCGCTTCCTCGGCTTCCCGAATATCTGGTTCAAGCGGAACGCCGACGGCTCCACGGCACTCGGCGCACTGCAGCCGATGACGACGGCCGGCAAGGAGATCGACTGGGAGGACCCGGCCGAGGACGCCGTCTTCGGTGTCTCCCAGGTCGAGCAGTTCTCCTGGAAGGGCATCCTCGACTTCTCCACCTGCACCGAGTGCGGTCGCTGCCAGTCGCAGTGCCCCGCCTGGAACACGGGCAAGCCGCTCTCCCCCAAGCTCCTGATCATGTCGCTGCGCGACCACGCGCACGCCAAGGCCCCGTATCTGCTGGCCGGCGGCGGCAAGGACATGGAGGGCAACGAGCAGGCGTCCGAGGAGCAGCTCAAGGACGTGCCCGCGGCCGCCCTCGCCGAGGCCGAGCGCCCCCTCATCGGCACCGCCGAGGAGAACGGCGTCATCGACCCGGACGTCCTGTGGTCCTGCACCACCTGCGGCGCCTGCGTCGAGCAGTGCCCGGTCGACATCGAGCACATCGACCACATCGTCGACATGCGCCGCTACCAGGTGATGATCGAGTCCGCCTTCCCCTCGGAGGCCGGCACGATGCTCAAGAACCTGGAGAAGAAGGGCAACCCCTGGGGTCTGGCCAAGAAGCAGCGCGTCGAGTGGACCAAGGAGGTCGACTTCGAGGTCCCGATCGTCGGCAAGGACGTCGAGGACCTCACCGAGGTCGACTACCTGTACTGGGTCGGCTGCGCCGGCGCCCTGGAGGACCGGGCCAAGAAGACCACCAAGGCCTTCGCCGAGCTGCTGCACATGGCGGGCGTCTCGTTCGCGATCATGGGCGGCGAGGAGAAGTGCACCGGTGACTCGCCCCGCCGCCTGGGCAACGAGCCGCTGTTCCAGCAGCTCGGCCAGGAGAACGTCGCGATGCTGAACATGGCGTTCGGCGAGGACGACGAGGACGAGTCGACGAAGAAGCCGAAGTCGGCCAAGAAGATCGTCGCGACCTGCCCGCACTGCTTCAACACGATCGCGAACGAGTACCCGCAGCTGGGCGGCGAGTTCGAGGTCATCCACCACACGCAGCTGCTCCAGCACCTCATCGACGAGGGCAAGCTGATCCCGGTGACCCCGGTCGACGGGCTCATCACCTACCACGACCCGTGCTACCTGGGCCGCCACAACAAGGTCTACACGCCCCCGCGCGAGATCATGTCGGCCGTCCCGGGCCTGCGTCAGCAGGAGATGCACCGCCACAAGGAGCGCGGCTTCTGCTGTGGCGCCGGTGGCGCGCGGATGTGGATGGAGGAGCGGATCGGCAAGCGCATCAACAACGAGCGCGTCGACGAGGCCCTGTCCCTCAACCCGGACATCGTCTCCACCGCCTGCCCGTTCTGCCTCGTCATGCTGACCGACTCGGTCAACGGCAAGAAGAACGAGGGCAAGGCCAAGGAGTCCGTCCAGGTCGTGGACGTGGCCCAGCTGCTGCTCGACTCGGTGAAGACGAAGCCGGAGCCCGAGTCCGTGTCGGAGTCCGTCTCCGCCGAGTAGTCGTCACATACGAGAGGGCCGTCCCGCGCAACCGCGGGGCGGCCCTCTCCGTTGTGAACCCCTAGGGGCGGGGTGGCCCTCTCCTCCTTGGACCCCCTAGGGGATGTCACAGCTCAGTGGCAAAGGAGCGCCCTGACAGCGGAAACGGGTACGTTCAAGGCGTGGCTGGATTCAGGAACGGACGCGGCCGGGACAACCGCCCCCCGCAACAACAACCGCAGCAGGCGCCGTACGGGTACAACGCGGCCCCGCCGCCCCACCCGCAGCAGCAGTGGGGCCGACAGGCCCCGCAGGGCGGCGGCGGTGGCTACGACGGGGAGCCGGAGTACTTCGGGGACCCGTACGCGGCGCAGCAGCAACAGCAGCAGCACTACGCGGCGAACACGCCGGGGCACACGCAGATGTTCAGCGTGAACGAGGAGCCGTACGGCGCCGGCGCGACGTACCAGGCCGCCCCCGCGCCCACGGGGCCGCGCCTGCCCTGGAAGGCCCTGCTGAGCGGCATCGTGCTGCGCCCGGCGCCGACGTTCCTGCAGATGCGGGACCACGCGGTGTGGGGCCCGGCGCTGACCGTCACGTTCCTCTACGGACTGCTCGCGATCTTCGGGTTCGACAAGGCGCGCGACGAGGCGATCAACGCGACGCTGTCGACGGCGATCCCGTACGTCCTGATGACGGGCATCGGCTTCGTCGTCGCCGGCCTGATCCTGGGCGCGGTCACCCACACGCTGGCCCGCCAGCTCGGCGGCGACGGCACGTGGCAGCCGACGGTGGGCCTGTCGATGCTGATCATGTCGATCACCGACGCCCCCCGACTGGTCTTCGCGCTCTTCCTGGGCGGCGAGAACGGCCTGGTGCAGGTTCTCGGCTGGATCACCTGGCTGGCGGCGGCCGCGCTGTTCACGACGATGGTGAGCCGCTCGCACGACCTTCCGTGGCCGAAGGCCCTGGGCGCGTCGGCGATCCAACTGGTCGCGCTGCTGAGCCTGATCAAGCTGGGCACGCTGTGACCACGTACGCGTAAGGAACGAGAAAGGCCCCCACCGCACACAAGCGGTGGGGGCCTTTCTCGTACGGCCGTCCGTCAGGCGTCGAGGACCTGGCCCTCACGCCTCACGACGGGCGGTTCGACCGACCAGGGGAAGTTGATCCACTCGTCGGTCTTCTTCCACACGTACTCGCACTTCACGAGGGAGTGCGACTTCTCGTAGATGACGGCGGAGCGGACCTCGGCGACGTGGTCGACGCAGAAGTCGTGGACGAGCTTCAGCGTCTTGCCGGTGTCGGCGACGTCGTCGGCGATGAGCACCTTCTTGTCGCTGAAGTCGATGGCGTTCGGGACGGGCGCCAGCATGACCGGCATCTCCAGGGTCGTCCCCACGCCGGTGTAGAACTCCACGTTCACGAGGTGGATGTTCTTGCAGTCCAGGGCGTAGGCCAGACCGCCGGCGACGAAGACGCCGCCGCGGGCGATGGAGAGCACGACGTCGGGCTCGTAGCCGTCGTCGGCGATCGTCTGCGCGAGCTCGCGGATCGCGCGCCCGAAGCCCTCGTAGGTCAGGTTCTCGCGTACTTCACTCATGCCGGCCGCCGCCTCACACCTGGGTCCGATGGAAGTTCATGAAGGAACGCGAGGCCGTCGGCCCCCGCTGCCCCTGGTAGCGCGAGCCGTACCGCTCGCTGCCGTACGGGAACTCGGCGGGTGAGCTCAGCCGGAACATGCACAGCTGCCCGATCTTCATCCCCGGCCACAGCTTGATCGGCAGGGTGGCGAGGTTCGACAGCTCCAGGGTCACGTGCCCGGAGAAGCCGGGGTCGATGAACCCGGCGGTGGAGTGGGTGACCAGCCCCAGCCGCCCGAGCGAGCTCTTCCCCTCGAGCCTGGACGCGATGTCGTCCGGCAGCGTGATGACCTCGTAGGTCGAGGCGAGCACGAACTCACCGGGGTGGAGGATGAACGCCTCGTCACCCTCGGGCTCGACCTCACGGGTCAGGTCGAGCTGCTCGACGGCGGGGTCGATGTGGGGGTAGCGGTGGTTCTCGAACACCCGGAAGAAGCGGTCAAGCCTCACGTCGATGCTCGAGGGCTGCACCATGGATTCGTCGTACGGGTCGATGCGCACCCGTCCGGCATCGATCTCGGCCCGGATGTCCTTGTCTGAGAGAAGCACGCCCCCACGATACGCAGAGGGCGCGGACCTGCCCCAATCGGGAAGACTCCGCGCCCGTCCTTCGGACCTCAGTGCCGCTCGAGCTCCACGGGAACCGCGTGCCGCAGCCGCGCACAGCGTGGACACCGAATGAGCCGCCCCGGCCCGATCCGCCCGGCACCGAGCTGCTGCAGCGGGAACGAAGCGGTACTGAACACATGCCCCTCGGCACAACGAACGACGGTGCGCTCCATCGAACCCATCAAGTCCCTTCCCCGACAAGTGGTGGACGAGACAGCCACATTAGGGGATCAACGGGACACCACTCCAGGCGGCACTCCGTCAGGTCCGGGTACGGCTCGCACGCCTCGACTTCGGGATGGGGTACAGTGTCCGAGTCTGCGGTACCGATCTTCGGACCGTCGCGCGGATGTAGTTTAATGGTAGAACATGAGCTTCCCAAGCTTATAGCGCGGGTTCGATTCCCGTCATCCGCTCTTCCACGAAGGCCCTGGTCAGAGACCAGGGCCTTCGTCGTTGCCCCAGCCCTCCACACCCCCAGCCCTGATCGACAGGGTCCCGTTCACTAGAGTGAACACCCGTACGCAGAGACACGCGTACGAACGGCGCGACGAGCGGGGGCTCAGGATGCGGGACGCCGATCTGGACGTCTCGGAGGACGGCCTCACCAGGCTGGCGAACGACCTCGACGAGATGCAGCGCTATCTCGAACAGCAGACCCGCAGCATGGACGAGGTCGTCGACAAGATCGCCGCGGGATGGCAGGGCCCCACCGCCACCGCGTACCGCTCCCTGCACCGCGGTGTCGCCGAGGACGCCGTACGCATCCGTCAGGTGGTGGTCCTCCTCGAAGCGGCCATGCGCGCCTCGCGCGACGGCTTCACCGAGCAGGAGCTCGACACCCTGGCCAGGATCCGGCGGATGCAGGAGGGCGAGGACGTGTCCGCCGCCGCCCGCGCCCTCACCGTGCCCGACCCGGCGCCCGCACCGGACGCAGGCCAGCCGAAGAGCCGCATTCTCGACGTCTGAACCACGGGGGACCAGCACCATGCCGGACGAAGACCGGATCACCGTCAACTTCGCTACCCTGCAGCGCCTTTCGGGGGACCTGGAGGAGATACTCCGGGCCCTCAACGAGAAGCTCGACACGCTGTACGGGCGGGCCACCAAGGTCGTACTGAGCTGGGACGGCGAGGCCCGCGAGGCATTCATCGACGAGCTGGACAAATGGAGCCGCTCCGCCGACGACCTCAAGGCCGCCCAGGCCTGGCTCCAGGAGGTCGTGGTCAAGGGGCACCTCAACTACGCCGCGGCCAACAAGTCCGTACTCGAAGGCTGGGGAGGCGGCGCCTGATGGCCGGACCTCCCACACCCGCCCAGTCGCCGGGCGGCAACGGCACCATCGACGTCAAGCCGAGCAACCTCTGGACGGTCTCCGGCAGGGTCGCCGCGCAACAGGACTTCCTGGTGCGCGGCGCCAACAAACTCCTGGAGGAGCTGGGCAAGTACCCCGACGCCGGAGGCGCCGGCACCGAGGCCCAGAAGTTCGCCCAGGCGTACAAGAAGATCGGGGACCGCTGGCTCGAGGTCTGGGGTCGGTCCGTGCTCAGCGTCGGCGGCGTCGCCGTCGGGTTCACCGAGACGGCTAACGCCTACACCCTGGCGGACGTGGCGGCCAACCCCAAGCCGGGGAAGACGGCCGAGCAGCGCCCACGGCCCGCGGTCATCGACAAGGCACCGAAGTTCGACTCGATACCCGACATCAAGTGGGGCGACGACGACGGTGGCGACGACATCATGCGCGGCGCGATGGAGGCCATCCCCGAGATCGTCCGGGACGTGCTCCAGCCGCTGTGCAAGCACGTGTTCCGGGTCGGGAAGGTGGCGGACGTCCACCCCTTCCCACAGCAGCACTATCTCAACTCCCTGTGCCACAGCTGGATGAATGTCTCCATCTGCGCGTCGCTGGGTGCGGACCAGCTCACCCAGGCCGTCGGCACCATCACCAACCACCACCAGGCCGACTGGGAAGCGGCCATGCGGACCTTCTGCAGCGCGCTGTGGGGCGGGACGGCATGGGGGCAGCAGCGGCATGGCTACCAGTGGGCCCAGACCGCCAACTCCGGCCCTGGCACGCCCCGCGTCCCCACAGGCAGCGAGCCCGTCCTGGCCGTACTGAAGGACACGGCCGACACCGTCGCGACCCTCCTGCGCGAGTACGCGGAAGCCGCCGTCGACCTCAACCGCGACGTCGAGGACGAGATCCACCGCGCCATGCTGCAGGCCGCCAAGGAGATCATCGATGACCTGGCCAAGCCCAAGGACCCCAAGAGCCTGCTCGGCACCGTCACGTCCGTGATCGGCAAGGGCGCGGGCCTGATCCTTTCGTTCGACGTCAAGACCGTCCTGAACATCAACACGGCCAAGCTGAACCGGATCGTCGACACGTACACCGGCATCCTGGGGGGTCTGACCACCCGCATGGAGGCGCTGAAGGAGCCGCTGGACGAGGCCTACCGGAGTGCCCCCAAGTTCGAGGCCGGCGTCGCCCGTGCACACGGCTTCGGCATGCGGGCCCTGGAGGAATTCAAGGATTCGCAGCTCTGGCTGAAGGTCGACTCGAACGGCAACTACGACCTGAACCTCGCCGCCAACGAGTACATGGCGGACGGCCATACGCTGGACAAACACGTCGGCAAGACGGACGAGCAGCTCGCGCAGCGCCTGCGCGACCAGCAGTCGAACGGCCCGACCCAGGCCTGGCCGTACGGCAAGCCGAAGCCCAGCGCCTCTTCGGCCTTCCCGACCTACCAGCGCGCGGAGGAGCTGACCGAGCACAACCTCAACAGCAACAAGGCCGCGATCGAGGCGTGGATCAAGGGCCCTCCGCCACCGGGTGAGGGAGACGTCAGAGACTTCCATGCGACAGCGCCGAACGGCGAGACCAGCGGCAAAAGCGTGAGCAAACAGCCGATCGACGACACCGACCCGCTGTCCGGGTACAAGCAGGGCGGCATGAATGCCAAGGCATACGACGTCACGGGCATCGACACGCGGATCCGGTACGACAGCAGCCGCACCCCACCGTTCACCGTCATGACATCGATGCCCTCCAAGTCCTAGCGCGCCGAGAAAGGCCTGCACCATATGTCCGTCGACCAGACCTCCTGGGAATCCGCGGTACGCCACCTGTTCGAGGACGCGTACCCGTACGACGCCACGGGGCCACGTCGCCACGAGGACTGGGTCCTCGACGTCCTCGCGCTGATGGCCAGGGTCCCGGACCCGCGGGGCTGGGTCG
Source organism: Streptomyces sp. NPDC056222 (assembly GCF_042264065.1). Taxonomy (NCBI): domain Bacteria; kingdom Bacillati; phylum Actinomycetota; class Actinomycetes; order Kitasatosporales; family Streptomycetaceae; genus Streptomyces; species Streptomyces sp. NPDC056222. The sequence goes on from NZ_JBHJTL010000025.1 coordinate 85,920, forward strand.
GCCTCGACGATGCGGCACAGAACCCGGAGCGCGAGGGGTTCCCCACGTACCCCTTCGCCGTCCACGCCCCGGAGTACGTTGCGCAGCGCCTCAAGGAGATCGACCGGAAGAGCGCCGAGAACCTGCTCCTGGCCCTCACGGACGACTGCTGCACCCTGTCCAACCTGGCGCGTTTCACGGAGAGCGAGGAGGAACTGCGAACGATGGCCTGCACGATCCTCGAGCGATACGGGGACAATGCCAGCTATCACACCAACGTCAACAGGTCCGGCCACGTGCCCGGCACGCTCGATTTCACGACGTCACACTGGGGGTACAGCCCGCTGAGCGTCTACTCGGAGGACTGCGGCCTGATCGTGGTCTCGGACACCGAGGTGGGCATGTTCTGGAACTTCTCCGACTACTGATCCGTACGAGCGCACCTCCTGACCAGGCGATTTGAGAGGATGCCTCCATGTTGACGCGATCCGCGACGTATCCCGACCGGGAGACCACCCACTGGGCCACCCAGCAGGTGGTGACCGCCAACGAGCAGGCCATCCACCGATGGCTCGCACAGGGCACCCGAGCCCGTCTCACGATCGAGGCCGCCTGGCCGTCCCGCGAGGAGTCCGTGGGCCGGGTCCAGCTGGAAGCAGAGCTGCTGGCGGGCCGCGGGCCCATCGACGTCCGCGCGGCGCGCGTGGTACTGCGCCGCGAGCCGTCGAGCCCGCACGGTTTCGTCGTCCACACAACCGTCCCGTTCTACCTGTAGGGGCCGCTCACATGTCTATGAAGCCTCTCGAACACGACCGCCGGTACGGCGAGTTGGACCAGATCATGCGCGCGTACCTGGGGCAGCCGGCCAATGACACCCCCGAGTTGCGCAGCCGCGCGCTGAACGCGTACCTCCGTCACACTTGGCACACCCGCCCCTCGGCCCTCGCGGAGGCGGAGCGCCAACTGCGCGAGTACAGCCGCAACCCCCCGGGCCGCATCCGGCATGGCTTGGGCGAGTTCTACGCGATCCCTGACACCGGGATGCCCCAGTCGGAGATCGGCGGCTGGTTGACGGTGCTGGCCGACCACCTGAAGAAGAGCATTGAGGAAGGCGACGCCCCTGAACCGTCGTCCCCGCAGACGCACTGGGAGTGGCACGCGCGCTTTCCGGAGACCGCGCAATTGCTCGGAGGCTGGTTCTCCCAGGACATCGTCGACGAGTTCCCCGACCACGACGCAGCGGTCGCCGACTACGCCGCCACCACCAACCCCCAACTGGTCGCACGCCTCGTCGGCGAGCTCCACGAGTTGCTCACCCTCCCCTTGGACGAGGGGGACTATGCCCTGGCTGCCGCCGAACTCGGTATGGAGGTCGGCCCGCCCGAGCCATTCTCCCACGGCGCCTGGTTCCAGTCTCTGGCGACGACGCTGTCCAGCACCTGACCCGGCCTTGGTGGACGGCCCTCCCACTCGATCCGGGTGGGGTCGAGGTGCCGCCAGCAGGTCGACCGCGGATCGGCGGTCGCGTCACTCATACCTCGCCGTGCTTTTCACAGCGGAGAGCGTGGTCGAAACGGGTGCCCACCGGGCCTCGAGATGATCCAGCTGGGTGCTGGTGGCCTGCCGTTCCGGCACGGGGGCGCCTAGGATCGCGCGTATGGCCCTGATCATGAGCGACGTGGACCGGTTCGAGACCGCCAGGCCCCGGCTGGAGGCCATTGCCTACCGGCTGCTCGGCTCGGCGAGCGAGGCCGAGGATGCCGTGCAGGAGACGTTCCTGCGCTGGCAGGCGGCCGACGTCCGGCGGATCGAGGTGCCCGAGGCCTGGCTGACGAAGGTCCTCACCAACTGGTGCCTCAACATGCTCACTTCGGCACGTGCCCGGCGCGAGACGTACGTGGGGAGGTGGCTCCCCGAGCCGCTGCTCGCCGGGGACCCGATGCTCGGCCCGGCCGACACCGCCGAGCAGCGCGAGTCGGTGTCGTACGCCGTCCTCGTCCTGCTCGAGCGCCTGTCGCCCAACGAGCGGGCCGTGTACGTGCTGCGCGAGGCCTTCGACTACCCGCACCGGGAGATCGCCGAGATCCTGGAGATCACCGAGGCCGCCAGTCAGCAGGTCTACCACCGGGCCAAGAAGCACGTCGCCGACGGCAAGGCGCGCACCGAGATCGACGAGGCCGCCGCCCTGAAGATCGTCGAGGAGTTCCTGGCCGCGGCGACCAGCGGCCGTACCGAACCCCTCGTACGCCTGCTCACCCAGGACGCCGTCTCGGTCGGCGACGGCGGCGGGAAGGTCCTGGCCCGCGCGAAGGCGTTCGAGGGCGCGCGAGCGGTCGCCACGTTCCTGCGCGGCCTGTTCAAGCCCAGCGCGGCCAAGCGAGCCCATGTCGGCGGCGCGCCCGACATCTACGCCACGACCGCCAACGGCGGGCCCGCCATCGTGGCGGTCGTGGACGGCCGGGTCGTCGGGATCACCTGCCTCGAGGTCACGGCGGAGGGCATCACCGCGGTCCGCAGCCAGGTCAACCCCGACAAGCTCGCCCGGGCGACCGAGCACTGGGCCGCCGCGGACCACGGGGAGGGCCCTCTCCACACCCTCTGACGAGGTGTGACGCAGGTCACATTCCGATCCTGTCAGGAAACGCGGGGCTGTCCGGTTCAAGGGGCGAGACCACGCCGGACAACGGCAGCCCCCGCCCAGACAGGAGCACGGACATGCAGCACCGCATCGTCGTCCTCGGAGCCGGCTACACCGGTGCCATCGCCGCCGGCCGCCTCGCCAAGCGGCTGCACCACGAGGACGTCACCATCACCCTCGTCAACCCCGAGCCCGACTTCGTCGAGCGCGTCCGGCTGCACCAGATCGCGGTCGGCCAGGACCTCAGGCCCCGGCCGTTCGGCGAGATGTTCGCGGGCACGGGCGTGGAACTGAAGCTCGCGAAGGTCACCGCCGTGGACGTCGACCGCAAGACGGTGACCGTCACCGCCGCGCACGGCCCCGAGCAGGAGGAAATCGCCTACGACACCCTGGTCTACGCCCTCGGCAGCGGCTGGAACGACGGGGGCGTCCCCGGCACCGCCGCACACGCCCACGAGATCTCCAGCCGCGCCGGCGCCCTCCGCCTCCGCGACCGCCTGGCCGCGCTGGACGCCGGCCGGCCCGTGGTCGTGGTCGGCGGCGGCCTGACGGGCCTGGAGGCCGCGACCGAGATCGCCGAGGCGCGCCCCGACCTCGACGTCGCCCTGGCCGCGAGCGGCGCCCTCGGCGACTGGCTCTCGGAGAAGGGCCGCTCCCACCTGCGGAAGGTGGTCGACAAGCTCGGCATCACGGTCCACGAACACACCGCGGTCAACGCCGTGGAGGCGGACGGCGTGACGACCGACGCCGGCCGGACCATCCCCGCCGACGTCACGGTCTGGACCACCGGCTTCGCCGTCCACCCCATTGCCCAGGGCACCGCCCTGGAGGTCACCGACCGCGGCCAGATCGTGGTCGACACCACCATGCGCTCGGTCTCCCACCCGGACGTGTACGCCGTGGGCGACGCGGCGATGGCGCTCGGCTCGGCCGGCACGCCCCTCCGCATGTCCTGCGCCTCGGGCGTCCCCATGGCCTGGCAGGCCGCCGACGCCATCGCCGCCCGCCTCGCCGACACCGAGGTCCCCCACATCGCCATCCACTACTCGCAGCAGTGCATCTCCCTCGGCCGCAAGGAGGGTCTGATCCAGTTCGTCACCGCGGACGACCAAGCGGTCGACCGCGCCATGACGGGCCGCATGGCCGCCCGCTACAAGGAACTGATCTGCAAGGGCGCGGCCTGGGGCGTCGCCAACCCGACCCTGGGCCTGCCGACCCGGCGCCGGCGTGTCGTACGGCAGGAGACCCGGAGCAGCGCACAGGTGGAGGCAGCGGCCTGACCACCCCACGGCCGAACCGCGGGGTTCGGCAGACGTGGTGCGCCGCATCGCAGGTGCGCCGGTCCCGTTCCGGCAGGGTCGCTCCCCCGAGAAGCACGTGCCAGAGGGCCCAGGTCAACGACCTGGGCCCTCTTCGTCGCCCTCGGGCTGCAGCACGACGTACCGGGCACCGGCTCGGAACGAGCACTCCTGCTGCACAACTGGCTCGGCGACCGGTCGAGTTACGAGGGAATCCGGGCGTTTGGAGGCCGAGGAGGAAGGGGCGGTCGAGCGAAGGCGCTAGATGCGGGCGAACCTCTCGGTCTGGTGGTCGAGTTCCTGAGCCATGGCGGTGCTGACCGTGGGTCTGGTTTCGCCGATCGTGCGCAGGTAGTCCTCGGTGGTGGGGCGGGCCCGGGCTCCGGTGTCGAAAGTGCGCTCGAACTGGACCTGGGAGACGGTGCGCGCCACATGGGCGACGTCGGCAGGGGTGAACCCCTCGCTGGCGGACGCCAGCGCCGCGCTGTCGGCCTCCGCGCCCGCTCGGGTCAGGTAGCTCTCCCACAGCGCGGTCCTCGCGCGGTGGTCGGGCGGGCCGATCGGCAGCACGTAATCGAACCGGCCGTGCCGCAGGAACGCGGAGTCGAGCGTGGTCACGTCGTTCGTGGCGCAGACGAGCAGCCGCCCGTCCTGGCCCCGGAACCGGACGATCGCCTTGAGCAGTTCGTTGACGACACCGACCGCGGTCGCGTCCGCACCGCTCCGGGTCCCCGCGATCTCCTCGACCTCGTCGATGAAGACCAGGACATGGTCGAGCCGCGCGATCTCGTCGAAGCGCCGGTTCAGCCCGCTGGCCAGCCCGTACTCGGCAGCCAGCCGGGCGGGGAACAGCTCGAGGAACGGCCATCCCAGACGGCTGGCGATCGCGTGCGCGAACGTGCTCTTCCCCGTCCCGGGCGGCCCGAACAGCATCACCGCCCGCGGCAGCTCGACTCCGTGCTGCGCGGCCATTTCGGGATGGGCCAGTGGCAGTACCAGGCGCCGCTCGATGAGCTCCTTCTCCCTCTGCATGCCTGCGACCTTCTGCCACAGTCCGCCGGGCGGCAGCTCCGCTCCCAGCGACGCGAGCATGCTGACCGCCTGAGGGGTCACTCGCCCGCGCTTCTCGAAGAAGACCAGGCCCGGACGGGCGCCGAAGCCGCAGTTGTGCAGGGCGGTGGCACCGGTCTCGCCGTCGGGCAGGACCGCGTGCACCGTTCGGACGCCACCGGCGAACAGCCGGTGCTCCAGGGCCCTGATCAGATCGCTGCCCAGCCCCTGGTGCCGCCAGGCGGGCGCCATGCTGATGCGCAGGATCCACGCCCGGTCACCCTCCACCCTGCTCACCGCGGCACCGACCACCTCCTCTTCCGCGGTGGCCACCACCGCCGGGTGGGAGGCCTGGAGGGCCGCCACGGCGTCCGACAGCGGAAAGAGAGGTGGCTCCTCGGCCGTGCCGCTCTCCGCGTCGACTCGGAGCACCGCTTCGAGATCGTCCTGGGTGTAGTCCCTGACACGCCAACCCGTCATGGTCAGCTCCGCGTGTTCGGCCGTACTCCCATCATCGGCCGATGTGCGCGTCCCGCGCACGCCGGGCGAACGCTGTGGTCCAGGACCTCCACGGCGACGCCGGTGCCGCGGGCCGCCCGAGGAGCGCGATGGCACGGCCCCTTCAGGCCGTCGGCACCGGACGGCACAGCGACACCTCACAGGTCGGCCGGGGCTTCGTCGCTGTCCGGACCGGCTCGCGCCGTGCGTCGGGTCACCGGACCGGGCGGTGGCGGCCGGAGCTGCGCGTGCGCATGGCGATGTAGATGAGGTCTGCCACGAGCAGCACGATGCCGATGAACAGAAGGAAGAGCAGTCCGTCGACGACGGCGCCGATGATGCCCAGCACGATCGCCACGATGATCAGGGCCAGGAAGAGCGACACGAGGGCCACCTCCTCGGTCAGTCGGGGGGCTCAGCGGCGGGCCAGCTGCCGTTCACCGTTCGCCCCGGGCTCGTAGGGGAGGTCGTAGTGCCGGAAGACCGCTTCCTCGTCCCCGGCGGGAAGGACGCCGTCGGTTTCGATCGAAGGGCACTGCTTCACCAGCGCCTTGTCGTGAACGACCTTCACATAGCCCGGCCCCACCATCGCCCCTTCCAGGGGGACGAACACCAGACGGTGCCGGGTGGGCAGGCCGACCCGGATCGTGGCCATGGCCGGCTCGTCGGTGCTGGTGTCGACATAGATCGCCTCCAGCTCTCCGATCCTGTGGCCCCGCGTGTCCACGACGTCCTGGGTTCGCCACTCACGGATGTCCGCCATCTGGATCATGTCAACTCCTCGCGGTCGGACGCCGGTTCGGGAAGCGTGGCGACGAGGATCTCGGCAGCCTGGGTGACGTTGTCGGCTCGGACCGCGCGGGCCATGGCATCACGTGCCGCGTCGGGCGTCGTGTCCGGCGGCACCACCATCAGGGCGAAGTGGTCGCTGTCGCCTCGGGTGATGAGGACGGTGTCGTCGCCGAT